>CAYPJX010000001.1:0-1061 GCA_964411175.1 uncultured Candidatus Saccharibacteria bacterium
GTCGACAAACCGATACTTGAGGATGGTCCAAAGGATAAGGAACCCGTGCTTCCAGTTTATCTTCTTCCCTTCTTCATACCCGCGCGGGTAGTAGTGTATCGGCACGTCGACCATGCGCACTCCGCGTTTGAGCAACTTACAGACCAACTCGTTGTCGAAGTCGAAGTTGTTAGTGTGGATGTGAACGGAACGTAACAGTTCCGTGTCGAAAACTTTGTAACACCCTTCATACTCTTTGGAGTAATGGAGGTAGAGGATATTGGTCAGCCACGTGATGGCAAAGTTTCCAAGCCACCCAAAAAGGTTGATGTACACCCAAGTAAATAGGCTTTCTTTGTGTCTACCCTCAATACGAACACCTATCACCACCTTGCTCTTCCCGGTCAGCACTGGGGCAAGCATGGCCCGGTAGTCGCTCGGGTCGTACTCAAGGTCAGCATCTTGAAAAATGATAAGGTCGCCAGAAGCTTCACGGATACCTGCTTTGAGTGCCGCTCCCTTTCCGGGCACCGTTTCGTATATAACGCGAACACCGGGGACTTCAGATGCAAAATCGCTTGTACGATCTTTCGAGTTATTGTCTACCACAATAATATCTTTCTCGAGCGGGCCAATGTCGGCAGCTTGCACTTTGGCCAGAATCTCGCGGATAGTCGCTTCCTCATTATGAGCCGGAATGAGTATGGAGAGTTTTCTATACACGGGGAGGTAGAATTTTCTTGCGGATAAAAGTTGCAACAACGAGCGCCTCAGAGGCAGCAAAAGCGACCACAAAAGCGTTAACGGGCAGGCGGTAGCGTGCATTTACCCCGAGCCCCACAACAAGTGTTGTCAACAGGAAATATAACACTGCAATAATCGCGAGCGTTCCGTATACCTTTGGCGAACGTAGTAGATACTTTATGACACCTATTACAAAGAGTATCGTAATAATGATCCAGAGAATACGGCCTACCAATATAAGTACGATCGGGGTCATAAGGAAATGGCCAACGAAGGAAATAAACTTGGCCGGGTCGGTAAGCAGCACGAAGAGTGCAGGTTTGCCAAAAAACTGGTCT
>CAYPJX010000001.1:1071-6376 GCA_964411175.1 uncultured Candidatus Saccharibacteria bacterium
CGGTAGCCCACATGCTTAAGCACGTCATACATACCGTCATGAATAAAAAAGTTGAGCGTAGTGTTAGCACACACAATCACAAAAGAGACCGGGTGAGCAAGGAACACGGGGATGGCCATTGCTACGTAGTCCTCAGTCCCTTCGAACGTTGCTGAGTTAGGGTCGAGCGCCCCTGCCTCTAATATTTTTTTAAATTCAACCTGAAAGTTTGTATTGTTTGCAACTGCAAGTACCGAGGGTACCATAATGCTGTAGATATTTACTTCTTTCTGAGGACTGATAGAGAAAGAACCGAAGGCTTGGTAGTTACGCCAAAGCCAAGGGGTAACGGCGAGTAGGAAGATCGCAAGAAAAGTGCCTGCGGCAATCCAGGTTTTGCGCGTCAGCCTTTTACGCGCTTCAACAAATAGTCCAACGAGTACGATCAGGTAAAAGTACTGTATGGTCGGCTTAGTGAGTACCGACGCTCCTAAAAGAGCTGCGGAGACTCCTACATCCCCCAACCGGTGGAGTGAAAAATATCTGAAGAGGAATAGGAGTGAGAGCAGGAAAAAGAACATGAATACTGTCTCACTGTAGAAGAAAATAGAAAACAATATACTGAACGGCTCTATCGCAAGAACCACACCTACCGCACGAACAATCCGCACATCCTTAAACAAGTAGCTGGCAAGCGCCATACCAATAAGAGGAAGGAGGGATCCTATGAGTATTTGCACAAGCAGCACACCCCAATAGCTCCCAAAAAGCGTATAGGTGAATGCAAGAAAGTAAGGATACACTGGCGGCCTAACCGCATTTAGTGTGTAGGGCGGCTCCGTATCGCACGAGTATATATTTCCATGGAGAATATTTTCGCTGAGTGCGTAGTAGCAGTCTGCCCCACTAATCGTGGCCATAAGGTCGCCGCCTCGCGACTCAAAACTCAACCCAAAGTACGCAAGTCTGCACACAAGAGCGAGCAGAAAGATAAACAGAAACCACTTGTATTTTTTTAAAAAAATGATGAAATTCATACTCGTTACTACCAACGTTGTGGTAGAGTTGAGTGGCAAAATTGTATATAGGAAGTATGAATTATACCCATCAAATAGGCAAATTACTGCGGCTGCGTGTCATGCGAGTGGGTATTATTGGCGGAATTGGTTTTCTTATCCAGACCGCTATATTTGAGACACTTGGTGTATACCTACAACTGGTTCCCCTGTCTGTAGCGGTTGTTATAGGCGCAGAAATAGCGATAACCACGGGCTTTTTTCTTAATCAGCGCTTCTCTTTTAGCGACCGAGTGCATCACATAAAACGAGTCCCCTTTCAATTCGTACAATATCATCTCGTGGCACTCGGTTCTGTTTTTATCCAATGGCTCTTTGTTTTTACCGCCGAGCATCTGACACAAAATCTCTTTATCATTCATGCCGTCTATATGAGTGGCATACTAGTTGGCTTTGCATGGACCTATAACGGCTACCGCCTCTGGGTGTGGAAACATGAACACTCGCGTGTACAGGACAAAGAAAACGGCACGTATGAAACTCACTGAACACGAGGGTAAGAAACTGTTCACACAACACGGAATAGCGGTACCTGAAAGCATACTCCTCACGCAAGATACACAGCTTCCAGAGACTTGGCACGCCGGAGTAGTAAAAGCTCAGGTTCTTACAGGAGACCGCCTTCGCAACGGAGGCATACTGTTTGCGAATACCCGCGAAGAGCTGGTTTTAAACATAGCAGGGCTGTTTAAAAATAAAATCCAAGGAGAGCCTGTAAGCGAAGTGCTCGTTGAAGAGCGTGTGACCGGAGCAGAAGCATACGTGAGCATCTCCTACAGCGATGAGTATCGTGCTCCGGTAATAGCACTCTCGCCTACAGGAGGTACTGGCGCCGACTCCGCCCATATTGTACCGATTGATATAACAAACGAATTTAGTCTACACGAAGCACAGGAAGCACTGCGCATGAGCGGTTTTTCAGAAGAGGAGGCAGCCCAGTGTGCTCCAACAGTCCTCTCTTTGTGGAATCTATTTTTGAGCGAGTACGCACTACTTGCTGAAATCAACCCTCTCTTTATCACCACAGACAAGGTGGTAGCGGGAGATGCAAAAGTGATTATCGACGACGAGAAAGTACAGCCAGGCATGCGTCGGTATATAGAGATGGATGGTGATATCGCAATACTTGCCTCTGGCGGTGGCGCGTCGATGCTTAATATGGACGCACTCCTGCAGGCAGGAGGCAAACCAGCGAACTACACCGAGTACTCAGGAAATCCCGCTCCAGAAGAAGTAAAAGAGTTGACTATCAAAACTCTTTCAAAAAAAGGGTTACGCGGATGTTGGGTGGTTGGAGCAGCGGCAAACTTTACCGACATACACGCAACACTTTCGGGATTTCTCGAGGGACTGCGCGCACTTCCTGAAAGGCCTCGCTACCCTATCGTCATACGTCGCGACGGACCTCGAAAAGATGAAGCATTTGCTCTGTTGCAAGAAGCTGCCAAAAAAGAGGGGTACGACTTCCACCTCTACGACTCACAAACCCCAATGATAAATACGGCAAGCATTATGGTGGAGTTGAGTAAAAAAAATTAAGTATGTCTATCCTCGTCAACGAAAACACCTCTCTGCTTATACAAGGGATTACCGGTTCCGAGGGGTCACGTGCATGTAAAGACATGCTTGCATACGGCACGAAGGTAACTGCGGGCGTTACTCCCGGAAAAGGCGGACAGCAGGTTGAAGGTGTGCCAGTGTATAACTCAGTCGCCGAGGCACTCACCCGACACCCAGATATAAACGCGTCTCTCATTGTTACCCCGGGGCGTTTTGTACGAGCTGCGGCACTTGAAACTATTTCCTCAAAAGTTCCTCTCATAAACATACTCACCGAGCACGTCCCCACACAAGATGTAGCGCACGTAGTGGCGCACGCAAAGAAAGCTGGCGTGCGCGTTGTGGGCCCCTCCTCTATAGGCATCATTACACCCGGGAAAACAAAAGTGGGGAGCATTGGTATGGCACAGATGGCAAAAAATTACAGCCCCGGACCCATCGGCCTCATGTCAAAAAGCGGAGGCATGACCTCTGAAATAGCGCTCGCACTCACCCGAGCTGGTTTTGGACAAAGCACTGCGGTGGGCACCGGCGGAGACGTGCTTATGGGTACAGACTTTGCAGATCTTATAGCGCTCTTCGCAGAGGATATTGAAACAAAAGCCATTGTGTTGTTTGGTGAGGTCGGCGGCACAGCCGAGGAGAGAATGGCCGAGTGGATAGTCTCCCATACATGCAAAAAACCAGTTGTGGCGCTCATGGCTGGCGACTTCGGCAAGCTCCTCCCTGAAGGGACCGTACTCGGACACGCAGGAGCAATTGTGTCTCGCGGCAGAGGAAGCTATGCTTCTAAAATTGAAGCGTTTAAGCGCGCAGGGGTGCATATTGTTGGGCGGGTTGAAGATATACCTCTAAAACTCAGGGACTTGCTTTAATACGATGAAATGGAGAACTAAAATAAGTACCAAAAAGAACGGCAGCCTCTACATACGCGGCAAGGCACTTTCAACACTCACGCATACTGCAACCTTTACGGAAGTGAGTTTTTTGCTTCTCGCAGAAAGGATGCCTTCAAAAAAAGAGTTGGCGCTGTTCGACATGATGCTCGTCTCAGCCGTTGAGCACGGGATAGAGGTTCCGTCGGCATTTTCTTCACGCACCAGTGCTTCGGTCGGAAACGAGTTGCAGGTAGCGGCGGCGGCAGGCTTGCTTTCCGTAGGAAAATACCACGGAGGAGCAGTTGAGGATGCGGCGCACATGCTTAACTCAAACGAGACGCCGGCAGAAATAGTGAGGCGCGCTCTTGGCACAAAAGTTCGGCATCCGGGTTTAGGGCACGCATTCTATAAAAAAACCGACCCGCGTACAGAGGCGCTTTTCAAAAAAGCAAAACTCCTCGGCATCCCCCAGACGCATATTGCACGCATACGCGAGATACAGGCCGAGCTCAAAAAACAGAGTGGTAAAGAGCTGCCTATAAACATAGATGGCGCCCTCGCAGCACTTTTGCTTGCACTCAAATTTGACCCGCATATTGCAAATGGAATATTTGCTCTAGCACGCATGCCTGGGATACTCGCGCACGCAGTAGAAGAACGTACACATGAGAAACCCTACAGGCGACTACCAGACGAGGATGTCGAGTATTACGGTTCAAAAATATAGCAGCGTATGCTTTTCAACTCGATAAGCTTCCTCATATTCCTTCCCCTCACCTTTCTTCTGTACTGGTTCCTGCCAAAGAAGCTGCGGCCTTTCATACTACTCGGGGCGAGCTGCTACTTCTATATGGCATTTGTGCCATATTACATACTCATTCTCTTGTACCTCATAACGCTAGACTTCTTCCTGGCACAATATATACAACGCACCCAAGGTAAAGTCCGACTACTCCTGTTTGGTATAAGCATCATTGCAAACATCGGCACGCTACTAGTTTTCAAATACTTTAACTTTTTTAACGCAAATATCGAGGCGCTTGCTGAGCTGCTCCACTGGAACTACTCGCTCACCGCACTCTCAATCGTTTTGCCACTTGGTCTTTCTTTCCATATATTCCAGAGTCTTGCATACATCATAGAGGTTTACCGGGGTAAGTACCCTCCCGAGCGCAACTACTTCACCTATGCACTCTATGTACTTTTCTTCCCGCAACTCGTTGCAGGACCCATAGAGCGGCCCGCGCAACTTTTGCCACAACTAAAGCTCACTCATCATTTTAGCTACCCCAAAGCTGTAGAAGGTATGAAGCTCATGCTTCGGGGATTCTTCAAAAAAGTGGTTATAGGAAATAACCTTGCGGTTATGGTTGACCATATATACGCACATAGTGCAACGGCAGACGCTTCTACTTTGCTCATAGGCGTGGTCGCATTTTCATTCCTACTGTATGCAGACTTTTCAGGTTACTCGGACATTGCCGTAGGAAGTGCAAAACTCTTTGGCATAGACCTATTACCAAATTTTAATCACCCCTATTTTTCACGCTCTCCCGTTGAGTTATGGCGCCGTTGGCACATATCACTCTCTTCATGGTTCCGCGACTACGTATATATTCCACTAGGAGGAAGCCGCCACGGCCTGTGGCGCACCTGTCTCAACACACTTAGCGTCTTTGCCATTATGGGCTTATGGCATGGCGCGGGATGGAACTTTGTTGTTATGGGACTCCTATTTGGTTCCTACAACGTACTACAACGCATTTTAAGCCCTCTAGTACGCATGTTCACCTTCCCTATATGGAAACCTCT
>CAYPJX010000001.1:6386-17014 GCA_964411175.1 uncultured Candidatus Saccharibacteria bacterium
TACGTTCTTCCAGATCACCGGGACATTCATGCTTACCACTATCGCGTGGATATTTTTTAGGGCGACAGATCTACCTCAAGCACTTACCGTACTTGAACGTCTTGCTACCACCTGGAGCACCACTGCGTTCTCATTTCTCCGTTGTAACAACTACTGCGCCGTGGACACGCTCGGCATAGGTAGAGGAGAACTTTTCATACTAGGACTCTCAGTGGTGGGTCTGCTGGTGTACGAGTTTGTTAAAGAATATAAAATCTCCCTACCCACGTGGGCAACACGTACGCAATTCCGTCTCGCAGGCTACTACACCGTAGCACTATGGATCCTGCTGTTTGGACACTTCGTGCCAAAAACATTTATTTATTTCCAATTCTAGGTATGCGTAGATTCCTCACACACTCTGCCCTGTTTTGTGTACCGTTTATTACAGTATTTGCATTCCCATTCCTGGTACTGCTCAAGGCTGGCGAATTTATTCCCGTCTCCGTGCTTACTGAACGGTCGACCGCTTCTTCAACGCTACTCATAGGTCCTGCATATAGTTACTTTAGGAACGAATTCCAGCTCAAGGAAACAAGGGAGCGCACACCAAAAATACTTGCACTTGGAAACTCGCGTGTAGGCGAATTTCGTGACCTGTTTTTCAAGAATCCATCCGAGTTCTACAATGCCAGCGGTGCGGTTGGACAGTTAAGTGACTACAGACATTTCATAGAAAAACTCGAGGTGCCGCCAGAAGTGTTGCTCATTAATATCGACCAAGCAGTCTTTAACGGAGCACTATCTTCTTCAACAGTTTCGCGCCCAGATCCTTTTAATGACGCTTCGAGTGGAACGTTTGATCCTTTCTTTGAATCATTCTTTAGACAGCAGGCGTGGTGGAAAGTGTACCGCGACTACCTCAACCATAAGTTTTCTCTTAAAGAAATATTCTCGAAACCAGACACAGCATACACTATTGGCATACGAGCACTGTCTACGCATAACGGTTTTTTAAGGGACGGTAGCGACTACTACGGAGACGTCATTTCAGGCAAAACATCACGCAAAAGTATCGACGAGGGCATAGCGGCACTCGCATCACAAACTACCAACTCATACAGCGACACCTATAGCGCCAACTTCTCTCCAGAGGCATTTAAAGAATTAGAGATGCTCCTCGCACTATGCAAAGGTAAAAATATAACCGTAGTTGGCTTTGCTCCCCCACTCGCTCATGCAGTATATGAAAAGCTTTCCTCCTACCCAGACGCCCCCTATGCAGAATCATTTGAAGTATTTGCGCCTACTATGACCATTCTGTTTAAAGGCTATGGTTACGAATTTTACGATTTTACTGACCTAGAGTCATTCAGGAGTAGCGATGCTGAGATGGTTGAAGCGAAGCATGGTGGTGAAAAGATGCATGCTCGTATGATCCTCGAAATGTCCAGGGGTGGCACTGCCCTATCTTCTTACGTAGCGGAAGACCAGGTTCGTACCGGCTTACAAAACACCACGAGCCCGTATAGTATCTTTGGGGTCACCGAGTGAGGCGTACGATCGCAACCTCTGGGCCCATCTGTTCGACTTTAAACACATCTGTTGCAGGCCCTCCAAATTCATTCGCGATAAGACCAACCGGATGTCCTGGGAACTCGGCAACTACTGTACCCTGTGCAACGAGCGCTTCAAACGCGGCCACCGGTACTGCTGAGCGGTCTACGATTGCGTACTCAAATTGTTGTGCGGCAAAGAATTCTTTAGTGAGTGCTTGTGTACCGCTCGCAGAGAGCGTTGAGAGTTCAAATACATTAAAGGCTGGGCTCGGGTACGAACTTGTCGCAAGCGCAAGAAGTGTGGTGTCGAGCAAGCGAGAAGAAGATGGGTCAAACTGGATACGCTCATGCAAAGCTTCTTTCGTTGGCCATACAACCTTCATATAGGCAACATTGGAAACTATCTTCGCATTTTTTGGAATATGCATTTCCACATAGATGCGCGCCAAATGCCGAGTATCAGGCTGGGTCCATAGGTAACTGAAGCGCACCGCAACAGAAAGAGGCAGTGCTAGCACGAGCAAAGCTATGCCCCACCGTAGCCAATGACGTTTAGTAAGAGAGACGCATTCAAAGAGAGCCACACCCGCAAAGAGCGCACCTATAGGGAGCAAGAGTTGGAGGTAGTGTAGCAAGTAGTAGTACCCGACATATATAACGCCTAGGTATGCTACACAGGAAGCAAGTAGTGCTGCTGCAAAACGCGCTCGTCTGCGCAAAAGATACGGTATACCTATAAGTCCAAAGACTAGTACCATGGTCTCGCTCTGAGCCATATCTCGCAGCGCAATAACGCTCATTTCTACAAAGCCAAGGAGTGACTTATGCGCATCGAGCGTGATCCCTTGACTCTCTCCTCCGGCAAGAAGATTAGACAGTACGAGCGGGTGCAGGGCAAAAAATACAGCCATAAGTATGACAGCGATGCCGCAGAATATCCAAACGGAAAGATCCTTAAACTTCTGCAACAACATGCCTGGACGAAAGAAGTGCATTAGGCCAGGCACCATGGCGAGCGCCATGGTAACTACACCCGTGCCAGCGCCTATACCCGCAAGTACTCCTGCGGCAACATAGGCACTACGTCTACCGGAGCGATATATGCTATATGCCGTGTACATCAACAAGACCACAATAAGCGTTGAGAGGCTCCAGTGGCGTGCAATATGCGCAAACGTAACATGGAGAAAACTCGTTGCAAGGAAGAGCGCTGCAAAGACACCGCTACCCTTATATACCTTCTCTGCAAGTCTGCCGAGTGCAAAAACCGAAAGCGCACCAAACAGTGCCGATACTGCACGTGTAGTCACCCACGGAAGGGTCGGGTCGAGCAATAGGTTGGTAGTGAACGTTGAAAGTGGCAGGTGCGAAAAGAGAAATGCGACACCCATCACTGGCACGAGTGCGAGCAGATACAAATATGCAGTGAACGGCGGGTAGTACATGGTTGCAAATGCCGCCGGGTCGAGCGCTGGTATAAGCGTCTGCTCCTTAAGCATGGTGAGTGCCCCGCGTGTAAGCGCGGGTTCGTCGAGCACTAATAGATCAGGGAACCCATAGGCACTACCCCACAACTGCAAGAAAAGCGTACCGAGCGCCACGAGCGTAACTGGCTGCATAAAAAACTTTGCTAGCGAGCGCAGGCTGAAGCGGTATATACGAGTAAGCCGCATATATTCCTTAAGTGCTGCGACAAGGTTCATACGAGACGGCCCCTTTTTAAGCCCATAGTCATATACCAGGGGCACTTCTGCTACTTTAGGGTCGTGTATGGAGAGTTTCAGCAGTATCTCGCCGTTTATTGCAAACGACTTTCGAGCTTTAAAGTCTGGCTGCAGGAACTCTTTCTTAAGGAGCGATACTCGGTACGCGCGATAAAAAATGGTGTAGTCGGTAGCACCCGAAACTCCCCACATAACGCGAAGAAACAGGTTTATAAGAGAAGAGCCGAGTACGCGATACCAGGGAAACCTTGCGTACTTTCCTCCTTTTACATGCCTCGAAGCAATAACCAGGTCACTACCTTCGAGTATCTTTGCAAGCATCGCTGGAGCGGCGGCGGTGTCTGAAGTGCCGTCGCCTTCCATAAGTACCACTATGTCATCATCACCGAGCGTTTCTGAAAAATACTTAAGGGCTCGTTTAAACGTTTCTGGTACACCGACATTTTTTTCGTACCGCAAATATGAGAGGGGGTACTTCTGCGCAAGTGCCTCTAGGACGCGTGGCGTATCGTCAGTGCTCGCATCATCTACTGCATACACCGAGTACGCTGCGATGCCCGGCGGAAGTGGTATTTTTGAGATGTCTTCTAAGAGCTTCGGGAGTGCCGCTGCTTCATTGTAGATCGTTATAAAAAAGCACACTCGTGCAGCCATATCAGACGTAGCGTTCATGCCGTACCATGCTACTCTCTTTACAAAACCTTTTCAAGAAGGCCGCAAGATTGCAGGCTCTAGAGCCTGCATGATAAATTTCCGTCATGAAAGTAGGCATTATAGGCCTTGGCGTAGTAGGGAGTGCAGTGCGGCATGGCCTTATGCGCATAGGGCACGACGTACGAGGATACGATATTAAAGATTCGTCAACCAAATTTGAAGACGTACTCGCTGGAGAAATCATATTCATCTCCGTACCTACTCCCCAAGCGGCAGACGGCACCTGCGACACCTCTATCGTTGAAGGAGTGGTTGCACAGCTCGAAGAGGCCCGCTACAAGGGTTTGGTATCGATAAAATCTACCGTTGAGCCAGGTACCACCGACCGCCTGCAAAAGCAGCACTCTAGCTTGAGGCTTTCATTCTGCCCAGAGTTCCTGCGCGAGAGAGCTCCATATGTCGACTTTGTGGAGTACAACGACATCTGCATCATGGGTGTGTATCGCGACTCCGACGGGGAACTATTGAAAGAGGTACACGGTTCCCTTCCAAAAAACTTTGCACAGATGAAGCCGCTTGAGGCGGAGTTTGCAAAATACTTCGTCAATACGTTCAATGCGCTGCGCATAACCTTCGCTAACCAATTCTACGACGTCTGCAAGGCAGCGGGTGCCGACTATCAGAAGGTTAAAAATGCGGTCGTAAAACACCGTGTAGTGCCCGATGTCTACCTTGAATGCAACGAAAACTTCCGTGGTTTCGGCGGTAAATGCCTCCCTAAAGACAGTTCTGCGTTTGCCATTTTCGCTCGTAAAATGATCCCCAACGCAGATCTATCCATTTTCGAAGGCGTCGTAGAGATCAACAAGCGTTACAAGACTACCGTCTTCTAAATTTGACTAACGCAGAATCGATAGTAAGGTAACTGCGGACAGGAAACTCTACAACGTAAGGAGGCAGTAGTGCCTGGTACCGATTTTGCATTCGACAACCCAAATATCTGGTCTGAGTGGCGGCGTCAGCAAGTTGCTCTCGAGATGAAAAACTCTCCCGAGGTAACACCTGCTCAGGTGTTGAGCCGTATTGAAGACATCAATGGTGTCAACATTATGGCCGAATATCGCCGGGGCAAGGAGATGGCGTGTGCTGACGTCGTGATCTGTACGATCGAAGGTGGTACGCCGAAGGTGTTGCTCTCAAAGCGCAACAAAAATGAGCCGTTTGGGGGCTATTGGTGGGTCCATGGGGGTTCGCTCGGCGCCTACGTGGATATGCGCGAATTCATCACCAAGCGTGCAGAGCGCGAGTGTGGAGTACGGGTTGAGCCGCAAGTACTTCTCGGATTCTACCGAACTTCAGCTGCAGATGCGGCTCAGTCAACAACGCAACCATGCTTTGCCGCCAAGGTAGACTCGCAGATACTCTCGGCGCGCATGCAAACCGATCCGAACCACGAATCGGTAAGGCTGTTTACTGCCGAGGAACTGAGTGAGCTCCCCCACCATGAGCGGCACTGGTACCCGATGCATGTGGCGCAGTTGACGCTAGAGAACATTCATCGCTAAGTGTGTTTTGCCGCCGGAATGTCTTCCGGCGGCTTTCATTTTTATTCAGTTCTGTTATCGTTTGCACGTATGAAAACAGTGGTTATCACAGGGGGTGCAGGTTACGTAGGAAGCCGGGTGGCTAAGCTGCTCGACGAACGTGGCGCCCGTGTTGTGGTGGTAGACTCTGTAGAACCTCGTGTGCGAGGAGTGGATTTTTCTCCGTCAGTCGAATTTAGGCAAGCAGACCTACGCGAGAGCGCTCAAGCACGCAGAGCTTTTGCTGGAGCCGACATCGTCCTACATTTGGCTGCCGACATAGGCTCTTTGACCTACATGCACGACCATCAGGCGGAGATTCTAAACAATAATTCAGCGATTGACGCTTCGGTATACCCAGCCGTACTCAGTAACAAGGTTCCGTGGATTATCTACTCCTCAAGCTCAATGGTGTTCCAACACCCGCCGCAGTTCCCTTATACGGAGGCTGACATCGCAAAAATACACCCACCGACCAACGTATATGGTTTTGCAAAGCTTATCGGTGAATATTTTTGTCGCTCGTACACCGCACAGCACGGGCTCAAACACACCATCATTCGTTACCACAACATCTACGGCCCCGGAGAAGATTCGAAAGGAGCAAGTCCGGGAGATATACATGTTATCCCTGCTCTGCTTGAAAAGGTGATCAGCGGCCAATACCCGCTCGAAATTATCGGCAGCCCTAAGGCAACGCGACCGTTCACCTACGTAGATGACGCAGTTAGAGCAACGGTTGAGCTCGTTGAGCGAGCGCTCCGAGGCGACCGGACGATAGAAAACGAAGATTTTAACATCGGCAACGACCGATACTACACCATTCTTGAGCTCGCCGAGATTATCTGGCGAAAGTATGGCGACGGCAGACCGTTTTCTTTTGTTGAAGTTCCTACTACCGCCAACACTGCCCTGCGCCGAGAAGTGGACATTGCAAAAATACGCACCAGGGTTGGCTGGCAGCCTACAGTGACTCTTGAAGAAGGGTTAGAGCCCACTGCCGAGTGGATCAAGACCCGTCTCGGAAAGCGCCCTTAAGCCGCAATTCTCGCACTATGTGCGGCATGAGCTTATCTACCCGAAAATGCTCGGTAAACGCCTCATACGCGGCTTTTTGCATCAATACAAACTGTTCATCACTGAGTGAGCGGTTGAACTCGGCCACCATGTGTGGAAGTTTTTTAAGATCTCTGAAGTCAACTATGAGCGCAAACTTTTTATAGTCGACCACATCACTGAACGGCAAGTTGCGCTCGGTGTCGACAATAATCGGGATTCTCCCAAGCGAAAGTATTTCAAACAGGCGTATCGAGGCATTTGCATCGCCGCGTACATCGAGTGCATAGTCACTCCCGAGCAAGTTGTCGACAAACTCTCGCCGAAGTTCGTCTTGTGACTTCTCTGCAGTGTGCGCGTTGCCAGAGTAAGAACGGCGCACCAAAAAGTTAGCAGTGACTTCCCTACTCTCTTTGAGTATGCTCACTGCTTTGGTTCTAAAAAATACTCCTTTTTTCTTTGCACGGTAACGCGAATCAAAAAACCCTTTCACACGGTCGGGAAATTCTTTAAGCACCGCACGCAGCGCCTGCATAAAGGTAAGCTTGCCCCACCCCGCAAAAGAAATACTTGGTTTCTCGCTCTTATGGCGGACTTCAAGCTCACCCCCGCGATATACCAAAAGAAGATCGTCTGCGTAAGGAGGTATGTGTATCTCATGGTCATGTTTTTCAAAGCGATACCCACCGTAACGTATGACGTATGAGTTTGGTATCTCTATTGGCCGCTCGATGTCGCCCACGCCGTCTATAAGAAGTGGTTTGCCAGACTTTTGAGATGCCTCAATGCAGCGTGCGAGCACATCGGGCGCAAAAAGAGTTGCGTGGTTATGGCTATACGGCATGAGCACCATGTCAGCCTCTTCAATCTGGTTTACTAATTCGTAATAGGAATTATCGAACTGGTGTCGCTCAAACAGCTGCCATTGAAACGGCGTCTTCTCTCGGCTTATGGGGTTGCCCCAAAATGGATGCATGAGCGGAATATGGTGTATGCCGTCTCTTTTCCAAGAAGGGTCAACAAAAAGTTTTAATTTTCTTTCCATACTTAATACTCGGTTTTGTGCGTCTCGAGTGAGAGAGTATTAAACAATGTCGGATCCTGCTCGGAACGCAGCGCGATAGAGTCGCCTCCTACTATTGCGTCGACGTTGGTCTTAAGGAAAAACTCAACAAGATGCTCTGGGCTCTCCACGATAGGCTCACCTCGCACGTTAAGCGAGGTATTAAGTAGTGCCGGCGTGCCCGTGAGGGCATACACCTCTTCGATAAGCGCGCGGTAACGCGGCTGTGCCGCACTACCAACGGTCTGTGGGCGCATGGTGCCGTCTACGTGTACTACGGCCGGCATAAGCCCTCTAGCATCATTGGTCGCATCAAATGAGAGGATCATGTAGGGCGATGGCGCTGCACGCTTAAGGAGGCGCTGTGCCTCTTCCTCAAGCATCGAGGGGCAGAAGGGGCGGAATTCCTCACGGAACTTTATTTTAGCGTTCACATGGTCGCGCATCGACTCTTGAGATGGGTTGGCGATGACGGAGCGCGCGCCAAGTGCGCGCGGACCGAACTCCATCCTGCCCTGGAACCAGGCGAGTACCTTACCTTCGGCAATAAGTTTTGCCGCGTCTTTTGCAAGATTTTTGCTTCTGTGGAATTTTATTCCTTTTTCAGTAAATGTGTGTGCCACCTCTTCGTCGCTATAGGAGGTACCGAAGTAGAGGTGGGTTAAAGGCTCGGGGCGCTTGCCGGTCAATTTGCCGTAAAGAAGCGCAGCGGCGCCAAGCACCAAGCCGTTATCGCCACTTGCAGGCTGTACAAAGATATCTTCAAACATACCGCTTTCACGCACTACTTTGTTGAGCTTAACGTTGAGTGCAACTCCCCCGGCAAAACAAGCGTAGTTGCTGCCTGTCTTCTCTTTTGCCAATGCAGAGACAGACAAACCAACCTGCTCAAGTGCATCCTGAAGCGCATAGGCAAGGTCTTGATGAGCTTCGGACATTTTTGCTTCACGGTCACGTGGTGGCCCAAAACGCCCTTCAAACGAGCGCTGTGCAAACGGATAGAGCACGAAGCGAGAGTCAACTTTATACCCTCTCTTTTTGTCGGGCGAAACAATACCGCTTAGGTCGACGCCGCTCTTGCCATAGGGCGCTAGACCCATCACTTTGTACTCACCGTCGTTGGGCGTAAAGCCGAGATACTGCGTTGCTGCAGAGTATAAGAGGCCAAGCGACTCAAACACTCCCTTGCGCATAACAGGGGTCACCGTAACCCCTTTGCCATGAGCTATCATGGTTGAAGTTGCCTCCCCCTTACCGTCCCAGGTTACGATCGCACTTTCCTCAAACGTCGAGAAAAGGAACGCACTCGCCGCATGACACACATGATGTTCAAATGGTGCGACCGGTAGTGGAAGTTTTGGAAATTCTTTTTTAAATTCGCGGAACTTGCCAAAGCGTAGTTCGTTGAGTGCTCCCCACACCTGCAGCTTCATATGCGAGAGTGCGTAGCGCAGCTCAACCATGCTTTTAGGAGGATGCGAAAGGTAGTACCCGAACACTTTAAAAAGCGTCGGCCACGCGGTAAGGCGCGCAAAGACCACATGATCAACCTGCTCTTCTGTTATACCCGCTTCGCGCAAGCAAAATGCAATAGAGTGCTTCGGGAAGTATGAAGGCGCATGTTTGATACGCAGAAAACGCTCTTCCTCGACCGCCGCAACCACGTGTCCGTCGCGCATCAAGCATGCGGCCGGGTCGTGTCCGTCTTTGTAAGCCAAGATATACATTATCGGTAGAAATTCAGTATAGAAGGAATGAGCCTTGAGAGCGAGTGCTCGGCAACCACTTTGTTGCGCAACGTTGCCGCAACGGCGGCCTTGTCGGTGCGGCTCATAAACTTTTGTACTGCATCGGCAATAAGGGTCGGGTGCGAGCTCGGGACATAGAGTTCGTACGGTAGGAGCAGCGGTTTAAACGCATCGTTCGTAGCAAGCACCGGCACACCAACCGCAAGCGCCTCGAGCCCAGCTTTGTCCATGTTGCCGGTCGTAGCGAAGTTAAGGAAGATGTCTTGTAAATTGAGCACCTGCGGTAGGTTGTCGTGGAGAATACCACCGCGCATGTACACTTTTGCATGGTACGGACGTTTGCCTATTTCTTGCCGAAGTTTGAGCGCATACGCTTGCTCTTCCTGTGTCACCGGCTCACCCACAATAGTAAAGGTAAACAACTCACCGCGTGCATGAAGCACATCGAGCACTTCGAGCATTTCTATAAGATGCTTGCTCGCAGCCAACCGGCCACTTGTTATAAAGCGTGTTTCGATACTCGACTCACGCATCGAAGGTTTAAAAAGCTCAGTATCGATGCCGTGCCCTACCGCACGCACCTTCTCACTCTCAATGCGGAAGCTGCCGCCCGAAACGGTGAAGACAAATGTGAGGTAGTTCATTGCCATCTTAAGGATGGCGGTTACGCTCTGATGTGCGTACCACAACCCCACTTTTTTATGCCAGCGTTTCCAGAAGATACCACCCAAAACCGCGTACTCCGCGTTCATATGTACAAACACTGCGTCGTAGTTTTTACGGTTCTCAAAAATGTATTTGTAAAAACGGAAGACACGCGCGAGTTTTGAACTCCCCTCTTCTTTACCGAGGCTCAGCACACGCACGTTGCTTGGGAAGCGGTACTCGCCCCGGCGCAGGCACACCACGGTTACAAATTCACAGTGTGCAGCAAACTCCTCTATCCAACGATGAAAAAAGCCCAAATTGGAGTCGGTCGAGTCGACCGCCTGCGTGCAAATGAGAAGCTTCATAAAAGTTATGCTTCGAGTACGCGACGCACCACGTCCTCGCCGTACACTGATTTTAACAGCTCCAGGTCTTTTCCGCTCGCAAGGAGCAAGTGGAGATTCTTTTGTATAATAGCGTCAAGGAGCGCGTCGCCCTCGCGGTCGCTCACCTTCTCTTGGTACATACGGCGAAATGCCTCAAAATCCTTGATAAAACAGTCTCCACCAGCGCCACGGACCGGGGCCGCCCAGTAATGACAACGCGACTGGATA
>CAYPJX010000001.1:17024-27068 GCA_964411175.1 uncultured Candidatus Saccharibacteria bacterium
GTCTAGATGGCTGCGGCCAATGCGCGGGTCGGCGCCTACCGCCTCGCGGACCACGTCATAGTCGGCACCGAGGCGCTGTGCCAGGTCGTATACCAGGTTGATGAAAATAACTTTCATCGCAAGCACGGTATTGTTGGTGTACTTAATAAGCTCAGACTCGTTTGAAGAAGAGATAAGCTCAAAGGGTGCCGGCGGTAAAACGGAAAGTACCTCGCGCGCTCGGCGTCGATACTCGGGGTCCTCTTTTGGAATACCCACAATGTTGCGGGTTGGGTGTGCAGAGTCGTAGGCAGCGGTCGCTTCAGCAAGAAACTCCGGCGAGTGCAGCACGAACTTTTTAGGATAGAGTGCCTGAAACTTTTGTGTAGTCCCAGGAAGCACGGTCGACTTTATGACCGCGGTTTTACCATCGCCCACGTTCGCAATAGCATCGCGCACAATATGGTCATCGAACCCTTGTGGCGTTGTGGGAGTAGGCACCGCAATGAACACGATGTCGCACTCGGGGATAAGATGTTTATTTTGCACATACGGCTCTTCAAGCGCGTAACGTACCACCTTGATACCGCGAGACTCGAACTCATTTGCATATTGCTTACCTATCCACCCTTGGCCGACAAAACCGACGGTGAGGTTTGAGGTGTCCGGCTTTTCCTCCGCACTCGCCTGTCTCGTTTCATGTACGGAACTTATCTGCGTGCGCCACAAGTCGCGATACTCGGTCTCGCTTGGTATAGGAAGCGCGAGCCTTCCTTGCACTTTTTTATCGAGCAATTCTATCACTTTTGAAGCAAGTTCCTGTGGCTCCACCACAAACGCACCGGCCTCACGCGCAACACCAACATCGAAGGAGATTACTGGCGAACCTGCAAGGAGTGCTTCAACGATAACCATGCCGTAACCCTCAAAATGTGAGGTAACAAGCGTTGCGTCGGCTATTTTGTAATAAGAAAAAGGATTCTGTGCACCCTCAAACACCACATGGTCCGTAACACCAAGCTCCTGTGCAAGCGTGGAGAGGTTTCCTTTCTGCGAGCCGTCTCCGAGCACGAGAAGTCCGGCTCTAGGGTGTGCGTTAAGTACTTCTGGAAGGATACGTATAGCTGCTGCAACATTTTTTTCCGACTCAAGCCGAGAAACCACGAGTAAAATTTTGTCGAACTGCGGATAGCGGTCGCTCTTGTTAAGCGGCGCAGCTTTACGTACACCTTCTGCGTCAACAAAAACTGGAAGTACGAAGATAGGTGCACGAAGTTTTTTATGTAACAGTGTTTGCTCGACACGACGAGACACTACACGCACTGTGTCTGCACGGCGCAATATAAAAGCAGCAAGAACCGATAGGAAGCGGCGTTTAAGCGAACTGTTTGTAAAGTGTGAATCAAATGGGTCAGTGTGCACTTGTACATTAAGCTCGGCTCCGCGCATACGCGCGATCATCCACGCAAGGAGTCCTATAAGAAATGGGTCCTGGGCCGAAACTACATCCGGCCGTGCAATGCGCATACCCGCAGCCAAGGTACGTAGAAAACCCATACCTTTACCGAGCCCAAAACCACGCGCAGACGCATTACCGGCTATAGCCACAAGCGCTCCGGGCCCGTGCGGCACGATAATGTCTAGGCGTTCAACCGTCTGCGCTTGCAGGCGAAAACGCCGCGCTACAGCGCTACCTTCGGTAAACACATTAGTGTCGGTCGATAATGTAAGTACTCTCATGCGGCTATACTACTTCAAAACAGGCCTGAATACTTTGTCCCGCATAGCACGGACGATGATCTCCCAGTCATACTTTTCGCATGCCAAACGCCGGCCTTCTTCTATAACACGTCTGGTTGCCTCAGGGTTTGCAAGCACCTCTACAACCGCCTGAGCGATCTGCTCCGGATTATCGCGGTCTACTGCAAAGCCGGTTGGGGGCGTATCTGGATTACGCTTTGCGTCAAAGAGAAAATCGGCGATCCCCCCTTCCTGTGTTGCTATAACTGGAAGGCCCGCCACCATGGCCTCTACAAACGAGTTACCCATGCCCTCGGAGCGGCTCGGTCGTATGAATATATCAGACACTTGGAGGAATTTGGGCATCTCTTTATGATCAACCAGACCTTGGAATAGCACGCGGTCGGCAACTCCTAGTTCCTCAGAAAGCTTTTTGAGCATTACTTCATCTGGCCCAATACCTAAAATAAGGAACTTTATATGCGCAGGCAGGAGCGGGAGTGCACGAATGACGTCGTCGAGTGCATTTTTATGTACGAGCCGTGAAGTGGTGATAAGAAAAATATCTCCTTCTTTCTTGCCGAGGGTATTTTTAAGTGCCTCCCGTTCTTCGTTTGAGTACTCTTGAGAAAAATGTTTTATGTTCACCGCATTGGGCACTACCTCAAGCGGCCCTGTGTAGCCGCGCCTCCTACCCCACGCACCAAGGAAGGTTGAGATAACTTGCATCATGTTGGCCGTTGTAAATGCTCGGACAAAGAGTGGCCAAAACGGCCGCATAGTGCGCTCGATATACTCGGGAGGGTCGCCTTCCTGAAGGGTGAGAATGTAGGGAACCTTCGGTTTAAAAAGTTTAAACAAAGCCGCAGGTACACCAGCCGAGTGCGCCATCATCGCCCAGGTGGCATCATATTTGTATCTACGGTTGAGTGAGAGCGCTTTGAAAGCTGCCGAAATTTGAAACAGTGCTTTAGTGTAGTGAAGCGGAAATTTCTTAAGGTCAGCCATCGAGGGGTTAGGGAGCGCAAAACCTATACGGTGCACGAGCACGTTTCCCACTTTTTCAACACGCGGCAAGTTTGAGTCAAACCGCAGCGTCACCATATGAAACTCGATATCGCTCGGGTCTATGCGGTCGGTAATTTCTTTAACCGCCACACCATCGCCCCCTATAAAGCGCGGATAATACGCAAGGCAGAAGATAAGTACCCGTTTAGGCCTTCCGTCAGACATAAGGAAAGCATAGCTTATTCCTATTCGTTTACAAACCGCAGAAAGGGCGATATTTTTACCTAATATGACATGTGACCTTTGCCGCGAAGAAACAAGTGTGCAATTTCTAGATTTAGGAAAGCAGCCGCTTGCGAACAAGTATCCAACCCAAGATATGTTTGCTACGGAAGACTTCTTCCCGCTTCAGGTCTTTTTCTGCACCAACTGCCGCAATGTGCAACTTGGTACTAAAGTGTCGCGTGAGCGCATGTTTGAAGACTACTACTACCTCTCTTCGGTTAACCCGGGGCTCGTGCGCCACTTCAACGCATTTGCGGAAAAACTCAAAGACAAAAAATTTGTCATAGATGTCGGCTCCAACGACGGCATTCTGCTCAAGCCACTCAAAGAACTTGGCGTTAAAGCGGTGGGTATTGAACCCTCTATAAACGTCAGTAAGATAGCCAACGACGCTGGGCTCGAAACCTATACAGACTTTTTCAACAAAGAAAGCCTTGCTGCCGTGAGTGCAAAATACGGAAAACCGGACGCCATCATCGCAAGTTCAATATTCACCCATCTTGAAGACCCACACGACTTTGTTGAGGCGGTTGCCGGAGGTATTGCAGAAAATGGCGCATTCATAATCGAGGTTGAGTACATAGGCAATATCATTCGTGATGTACAGTTTGAACGCTTTTATCTTGACCGCATCTTCTACTACTCACTTACCTCTATTAACAACCTATATGCTCAGCACGGCATGTATGTCTCCGATGTTGAAATGGTAGAGCCACATGGCGGCAGCTTGCGCATAACGGCACATGTACACGGCAAAGGTCCTGAGGTTTCGGAAGCAGTAAAGACGCTGCTCGCACAGGAGGAAGAAGGCCTCACTCTAGAGACACTCCAGATCTTCAGTAAAACAGTTGATGAATATCTTTCCCTCTTTAAGCATAAACTTGAAGGGTACAAGGCAGACGGGGTTTCAGTAGCGGGCTACGGTGCACCCGCACGCGTCTCTACCATCTGTAACTACGGCAAGATAGGCCCAGAACTCATCTCATTCATTGTTGACGATAGCCCACTGAAGCAAAACAAGTTTAGCCCGGGCACTCATATTCCCATCATGCCAAAGTCCTATCTAGACGGGCTCGAAAACAAGCCGAAACTCCTTGTAGTATTTGCCTACGAATATTTCGAGGATATTAAGAAAAAAACTGAAAGCGCCTATCGCTATCTTATAGCCATCCCTCCCCGCGAAGTACAGTAAAAAGCAACTTTTTTTGACCTCTGGCAATACTTTCACATCCTAGCTTTGTGATAGTATCCTTGCATGCCATCACAGATCGTTTGGGAGGATATTGCCGAAATCGGAAAAGGGCTCGGCCCGGAAGCACGGAAATTTGAAGGTAAAACGATTCTCATTTCAGGAGGTTCAGGTTTTTTGGGCAAATATCTCATTGGTGCACTCTGTTACCTAAACGACACCACCTTTAAGACTCCCTGCAAGGTAATCTCGGTCGATAACCACATCACCGGCACCCCACATCCACACTTCAACTTTAAGGGCCGCTCCGACGTGCATGAAGTATGGGCAGACATCAACTACCCACTCCCTGTCCGCGAAGATATCCACTTCATCATCCATGCTGCAGGCTTGGCGTCCCCGGTCTATTACAAAAAGTACCCACTCGAGACTATCGACAGCGCAGTTACCGGTATCCGCAACCTCCTTGAGCTTAGCCGCAAACAAAAGAGTCTTGAAGGCTTCCTTTTCTTTAGCTCAAGCGAGATCTACGGCGACCCAGACCCTTCAGCGGTACCTACCAAAGAGACCTACCACGGCTACGTCTCCTCGGTAGGCCCGCGTGCGTGTTACGACGAAAGTAAGCGCCTGGGCGAAACTATTGCCACCATCTACTTTGAACAGTTTGGTATCCCCACTAAAATTGTACGTCCCTTCAACGTGTTTGGTCCGGGCATGGGCCACGCAGACCGCCGCGTACTCCCGATGTTTGCCTACCAAGTGATACAAAAGCAGGCTATCCCGGTGCATGGCGATGGCCATCAGACCCGCACCTTCTGCTACATAACCGACGCCGCAACCGGCTTCCTTAAAGTGCTTCTCTTAGGCGAGCCGGGTCAGGCATACAATATAGGCTCCTCTGATAATGAGATATCCATGAAGAACCTTGCGGAACTTTTTATCAAGGTGGAGGGAAGTGGCGGCACCTACAATTTGATCCCCTATCCTGCACACTACCCTGCAGGCGAGCCGCAGCGCCGCTGTCCTGATATCACCAAAGCCAAAGCTAGCCTTGCGTTCAAGCCGAAGGTAAACCTCGAGCAGGGCCTTAAACGCTTTATAGAATGGTGCAAGAGCGACCCACGCTATACTGAGGGCGCAGCCATAAAGTAGTTAACTCACTATGAAAAAACCGGTGCGCATTGCAGTTATAGGCAGCGGCCGCTGGGGCACAAACATTATTCGCACGCTTAAGACACTAAGCGGTGTTGAAGTTGCTTACGTAGTTACACGTGACTACCAAACACTCATTTCAAAAAATGATATAGACGCCGTAGTAGTGGCAACCCCACCCAAAAGCCACGTCACCGTTGCGCTCCCGTTTATAAAGAAAGGTTTACCAGTGTTTATAGAGAAGCCTCTTTCACTGAGCCTTACAGAAGGGAAGCGACTTTTGCGTGCAAGCAGGGAATCAGGTTCGCTTGTTTTTGTAGGCCACATACATCTCTACAACCCCGCATTCATTGAAGCAAAAAAGGAAATAGGGAAGGCAGGGAAGTTAACTTACCTACTCGGAGAAGGCATGAGCAACGGCCCGTTTCGAGATGATTACTCAGCGCTTTGGGACTGGGCACCACACGATCTTTCAATGATGCTCGCGATTGCCAAAGAAATACCGCGCTCTGTAGAGGCATGGGGACTTTCTATAACGCGCCCAAAAACTCGCCTCCACGATATAACGATTCTCAAACTTCTCTTCCCTTCAGGTCTCGTTGGAGTTATCCACAGCTCAAAATTATCACCTGAAAAGCGGCGCAAACTCACTGTTCAAGGAAGCAAACACACAGTGGCATACGACGACACATTGCCAGAGCAAAAAGTGACCGTATACAAAGGCCATGCACCAAAAATCAACACCGGTAGGGTTATTGAAAATCAGCCAGTACTCTCCCATCCCTTGTATGAAAATGTATCTCCCCTCACCCGCGAACTAGAAGCATTTTTACAGATGATAAAAACAAAAAAGAAGCCTGTTGCAGATATTGAGAGCGGTCTAGCAGTAGTACAGATACTTGAAGCAGCGGAGAAATCTATGTCTGCGGGAGGAAAAAAGACCCGTATATAAAAATTCTACAGAGTAATAGCGTCTGCAATATACTCGCCTAGGTCATGGGTTGGCTCCCAGCCAAGTGCACGAAGTTTAGCGGTGTCTATTGAGGACTCCATTCGGTTGCCTGGGCGCTCAGGAAGCATCTCTATCTCCTTTCCAAAAAGTTGTGCTACTTCAAGTATTGAGTACGCTCGGTCGTTCCCTATGCCATAGTCGTCGCCTTCTCCGTGCTCTCCAATGAGCACAAGGCCGTTTACTATGTCATGCACATGTGTAAAATTGCGCTTCTGCGTGCCAGGCGAGACCACGGTGAGCTTTTCTCCCCTTTTTACTTTGTCGATAAACATCTGTATCAGCGTGCCATATTTGTCGGAGCGTTCGCGTGGGCCATACACGTTATAAAAGTAAGATATGGCGTAAGAAACTCCGTACCACTCGCCATAATTTTTTACGAGCTCGGTGTTTGAAGCCTTGCTCCATGCATAGGGGCTTTGTGTGCGACCCAAACCTCCGTCACCAAACTTAGTCGAAGAACCAGCATATACCACTTTTACCTTTTTCTTGCGGCAAAACTCAAGCACCGCAGCGGTACCAGTGCTGTTAAGGTCCCACACCAAGTGAGGTTCAGTAAAACTGATTTCAACACGGGAATATTCCCCTAAGTGATACACCAGGTCGGGAGTCTCTGGCACGAGCGTCTCAATATCTTTGGTATGGCCGCGGCGGTACTCTACGCCTGGTATATGGTTCTCCTCGCTACCAGCAAAGTAGTTGTCGAGGCTTACTACCTTATGACCATCTTGCATGAGCCGCTCACATAGATGCGAGCCTATAAAACCAGCACCCCCGGTAACCAAGATGAGTTTCTGTGACTTTTCCGTGTGTTCAGGCATAACGGTATCGTAGCATGTATAGCATTACTCAATAGTAAACTCTTCTCCAGGCGTCTTGGTTTCTTTCTGTACTAGGCTAAGACGAGCAAAAAGAACACCCGCTATTCCGAGCAATATAACCCCAGCGAGGGCAAGACCCCACAAAAGACCTTGTGGCAGAGAAAGTGCCGGAGCCGCCAATGTTGCAGTATACGTTTTAGGACTAGAGAAATTTTGCTCCGCAGGAGACGCAGGTTTTTCCTGCGGAAGCGTTTTTATATTCTTTGTGCTTGTCTTTTGGATAGGCGCATTCTTTATAGGCTCTGGGACTGGGGTAAGAGTAGCTGGGTAAACACCTGGTGTTGGCATTGCAGGTACAAAATTCGAACCATCTTTATGGAGCGATCCTCCCGTGCCGTTTGCAAGTGATGTTGCTGTATAGGAAATAGTTTCAAGCACGGTTGAGCTTGCATCTTTAAGCGAGAGAGTCTCTCCTTTGTTGGACAGTTGAAATGCACTGTCAAAAAGGTTGCCCGAAAATTGTGGGTAGTCGAGTGTAAACTTAGCCGCATCAGATGCGATTATCGCAGACCCTCCCGGCTGAAGCAGAGCAGAGCCTGAAACCAGCTTGAGTCCATGGCTGGTGTCGTTTTCAAAAAACGAATACTTCGAAACATTTTTTGGCACCGAACCCGTGTTAGTGACCTCTATCCACTCCCTGCCCTCATCTGCCCCAGAAGCGTCGTACATAACCTCTGTTATACGCACTTGCGCCAACACTATATAAGGCAAAAAGAGGCTAACGATCGCGAAGATAGTCGCCGTATTCGTCATCCTTTGACTCAGTTTTCTCGGCAGGCTTTTCATCAACGGCAAGCATAGTCTCAAGTACCTCTTTTGGCAATTCTGCCGGCTTGCGCTCTGGCGCTTGCGCCTTGGGTGCGACCGTGTGTAAGAGTGACTTAAGGTCGCCCGTAGGTTTAACCTCCTCATGAGGTTTTTCGTGTACCTTACTCTCCCCACGGGTCACAGCTGGAGCCGCAGAACTTTTTGTTACTTGCAGAAGTGCTTCTTTAAGACTCGTAGCCCCTTCAAGAGGAGGCTTTACAGCGTCTTCTTCGCGAGGCTTACCCTCGCGAGGTGGGCGCGGCTTTTCTTCTCTATGTTCGCTCTTAGGTTTTATGGGTTTTGAATCTGTATGATGTTCGGTAGTAATACGAGGCGCGCGCTCACGCGGCGTAGTGTGTTCGCTTTGCGTACGCAGAGGAGTTTTTGTCTCCTTAGGAGTATCTTTTACCTTTGCGGGTTCTGCACCGTCTTGTTGCGTCTTAGCGATAGTTTCCTCAACAATGGTTCTCGGGCAGCCAAACTGAGTGCGAGAACTTTCGATAGTCTGAGTGGCAAAACTCTGTGGAGGTGGATCAAAAGGAGAAAGTGTTGTGGCAGAAAATGGAGGGCTACCCACACCATCTATCATGAGTGTGAGGTAGATCTGTGCAAACCCTAGGTTTACCAAGTCTTGTGCAGTAAATTGTGGAGAAAAAACAGTTTCCAAAACTTCCGCATCGAATGGCCCTACACGAAACGCTACGGTAGTGCCCACGTTACCAAAAACAGCGTTACGGACTTCCTCTTCCATTTGCTCCACATACTGGTGAGCAATGAGCAGGTTTAGTTTGTATTTGCGTGCCTCAGAAAGAATGTCCGCAAAACTTTCGTTCGCAAAGTTTTGAAACTCGTCCACATAAAAATAAAAATTAGGAAGGCTGGTGAGCACCGATGCGGGCACATCTGCACGCGACATAGCCGCAAGGTAGATTTTAGTCACCAGCATTGAACCTAAGAGTGCTGCATTTACCTCACCCACGCGACCTTTTGAAAGGTTTATGATGAGAATCTTTTTCTCATCCATGAGTTTACGGATGTCGAATGATGATTTCGGCTGACCAATGATATTGCGTATGAGTGGGTTGCTGGTAAACTGACCGACTTTGTTCTGTATAGCAGGAGTTGCTTCTTGCGTGTAGCGGTCGGTATAGCCTGCAAACTCTTCAGTCCAAAACTTCTTCACGATAGGGTCTGAGATGTTGTCTACAACCTTTTTACGATACACTTTTTCCACCAACATGCGGTTAACGTCGAGCATGGTTGCTCCGGGGTACTCCAAGAGTGCGAGCAATGTGTTGGAGAGTATGTACTCCATGCGGGCAGAAAACGCGTCTACCCAGAGCTTTTTAAATGAGGTTATAAGACCAGACACTACCAAGTGACGTTTGTCGTAGCCTACGTCTTCCATCACGTTAAAGGCAACCGGCTGCTCCATGTCGAACGGTGCAAAATACACCACATCTTTAATGCGGTTTTCAGGAACATACTCAAGCAAACGTTCAGCCGTAGAGCCGTGCGGGTCTATAAACGCCATACCCTCACCGTTTCGAATATCTTGTATCGCCATGTTCTCAAGCAGGGTACTTTTACCCATGCCTGTTTTGCCTATAACGTACATGTGGCGCGCACGGTCGCGACGCTTTATACCAAACGGTGTATTAGCACCGCGTGAGTTGGTTGAAGCGAAGTAGGTGATCTTGTTCGGATCCTCGTGCATGGGACCAGTATACCATTTGAGACCTTTTTACTGATACTGAATGTACGAAGGTGCCGGGGTAAGCTCAAGCACTTCTTGTGGAGTAAGGAGGCGCGGAGGGTCTTCTTTGAGGTCGTTTTTGTAGAAGAGTTTAAAGCCAGTAAATTGCACCGGCTCGGCAACCACCACATGCGCATAGGTATTTTTCTTACGAGCTGGCGAGCCCCAGCCATCCATGTCCATCACCACTTGCACTTCGGGAGTGGGTTTTATTTGTTTATAGTTGGTCACCATGTCT
>CAYPJX010000002.1:0-16508 GCA_964411175.1 uncultured Candidatus Saccharibacteria bacterium
CGTAGTCGCGAAGTTTGCCGTGAAGTTCTGGAGGGTGGTTGAGCCGGTGGTGAGAATGTTGGTTGCAGTGAGGCCGCCATTGAATGCGATTGAGGTTGAGGTTGCGTTGTTCGGGAAGCTATAGCCGAAGTTTACGTAGTCGGTACCAAGTATTGCTGGAACAACCGCACCAGTCGCGGTGGTCTTAAGAAGTGTATTAGCAGTACCTGTGATAGCAAATGAAGTGGTAGTTGCATTGGTAGTGGTTGCATTTTCTGCGGTGAGGTTATTTGCAGAGAGTACAGAGAACGTAGCGTTGGTACCAAACAGCGTTGCAATAAGTGCATTTGTTACGCTCAAATTTGTTGTGGTTGCGTTCGTAGTGGTGGTGTTAGTGAAGTCTGCGTTCACAAAACGTGAAGTTGATGATGCAAAGATGCCACCCTGTGCAAAGAGTGGTGTAGTAGTTGCGGAAGTGTTTACACCGTAATTCTGCGTTGCAGTAAACGGCCACGGGAAGACGAATGCTGAGGTGAGGTAGTCGCTACCCGCTACCGCTGGCACTACTGCACCGTTTGCAAGAGTCTTAAGGATGCTGTTGGTTGTACCGGTTATTGCGAGGTAGGTAGTGGTTGCAGCGCTCGTGGTTGCGAAGTTTGCCGTTAAGTTCTGGAGGGTGGTTGAGCCGGTGGTGAGGATGTTGGTTGCGGTAAGGCCGCCGTCAAACGAAATAGCGGTTGAGGTCGCATTGCTTGGGAATGCGTAGCCGATGGTGTTAGTGATGACGCCAGTTGTCGCGTCGTAGTTAATACCAGCACCTCCAGAGATAGAGGTTGAGCTAAGGAGGCCGAGCGTATTAGTTGCAACAGTGCCTACCACGCCGTTTGTGCCGTAGAGAATGCCAGAAAGTGAGCCAACGTTAAGATTGCCGACAGTCGCCGTACCAGTTGCAGTGAGGTTGGTGCCAATGATGCTGCCTGAGAAGAAGCCACTTCCCTGTACCGCCAACATTGCTGAGGGTGAAGTAGTGCCGATACCAAACGAACCGCCTGCAGTAAATACGCTTGAGAGAACGCCCGAAGTGTTATAGATGTCGATTATATTTGCCGACTGGCTGATGCTTGGTACGAGCGCCAAGGTTGTCGTTGCTGTTGAACCTGACACAACAGCAAACTTTGCGTACAACGTTGAAGTTGCACCTACTGCAACGAGGTCGGTTGTGGTTGAAAGTGTTACGCGGCCGACGTTATTAGTATTCCAACCACCCGCTGACGAATTACCACCCGTTGCGATAGAACCGCAAGAGATATTACCCGAGGCATCAGTCTGAAGCGCCTGTCCACCAGTGCACGAAGCGTAGTTAGAGAACGTGAGCTGGCCAGCAAAACGAGTATTACCAAGGAAGTACGCATTACCGGTTGTCGTTGCACCACCAAACACAGTAAGACCACCCTCCTGAGCACCATTACCTATGGTTGAAGATGCAGCCACAAGAATGCCAACCGACGTAGTAGGCGCGAGGTATCCATTTACAAGTGACCACTGCTGGAAGCCAGCACCAACAAAACCGAGTGACGAAGTTGCAGTAAGTGCGTAGGTACCGTTTGCCTGGCCGAGGAGGAGCTGACCGTAGGTTGGAGCCGTGGTGAGACCCGTACCACCGTAGAGCACGCCGACAGAAGTGGTTGCAGAGACCACCCCGTTGTTTGCCTGGAGTGGGCCGTTGAGCGAAGCTACTGAAAGTGCATTTGTATTTATACCTGCATTAAAGGTCTGGAGTGCGGTAAAAGTATTTGCGCTATATGTCTTCGTAATAGTGGTAGAAGCGTCAGCGAAGTAAATAGCGGAAGTAGTTGAGAACTGGTTAGTAAAACCATTTACTGCAAGGTAGTAGCCGGCAGAGGTCGATGAGAATGCATTACCCTGGTTCTGGCTGAGGAAATAGCTTGCCGAGGTGGTGGAGAAGAGGTCGGTCACCGACTTCCAGTAGTCGGTTGAGGTGGTTGAGAAGAAGTTGTTAACACTCTTCCAATAATCAGCTGAAGTGGTTGAGAAACCGTTCGTACCGTTCTGAGAGAGGTAGTACGCAACCGAAGTGGTTGAGAACGCATTACCCTGATTCTGTGAGAGGAAGTATGTAGCGGAGGTTGTTGCAAAGAAGTTATTTACTCCCTTCCAATAATCAGCTGAAGTGGTTGAGAAACTGTTTGAGAGGTAGTACGTACCCTCAAGACCGTCGAAGGTGCCGGTCCAATCGCCCGTATTTGATGCTATGTAGTCGGTGCCTGCAATAGCCGGCACTACAGAACCAGAAGCGAGTGTCTTAAGGAGGCTTGAGGTAACGCTCGTGATAGCGAAAGAGGTCGAGGTCGCCTCGCCAAGAGTTGTATTTCCTTTTACCGTAAGTGCACCATTTGCGTTGAGGGCGCCGCCAACATTGAGGAGCTGGAGGGTTGAAGAGCCCGTGACCGCAAGTGCGGTTGAAGTTGCACCGGTGAATGT
Source organism: uncultured Candidatus Saccharibacteria bacterium (assembly GCA_964411175.1). Classification (GTDB taxonomy): domain Bacteria; phylum Patescibacteriota; class Minisyncoccia; order Phycocordibacterales; family SBAW01; genus GWA1-54-10. Next base: position 2,482 of record CAYPJX010000002.1, read on the forward strand.
TGCGCCACCCTGGAAGGAGTTCTGTGTTGTGTTAGCGTCGTTCGGGAAGAGGTAGGCAAAATTAGTGTAACCCTTTGCTGCACCCCAGTAGTCTGCTGAGGTGGTTGAAAATGCTGTTGACTGGTTCTGACTCAAGAAGAAAAGTGCTGAGGTAGTAGAGAAACCGGCAGTTTGATTTTGGCTCAAGAAGTATGCTGCTGAGGTGGTTGAGAAGCTGAGTCCGGCCGCAGTGTAGTAATCGTTTGAAGTGGTAGAGAATGCGAGGCCGAGAGACGCAAAGTATGAAGCAGAGGTGGTTGCAAAGAAGTTGTTCACCGACTTCCAGTAGTCTGCTGAGGTGGTAGAAAACGCATTACCCTGGTTAATACTCAAGAAGTAATTTGCTGAAGTGGTTGAGAAACTGTTTGAGAGGTAGTACGTACCCTCAAGACCGTCGAAGGTGCCGGTCCAATCGCCCGTATTTGATGCTATGTAGTCGATGCCTGCAACCGCAGTTTGGACCATGCCAGTACCATTACCCTTAAGGAGGCCGGTGAGCGTGCTAGAACCCGTGCCGCCATTTGCAACGTTAAGGGTGCCGCTCAAAGTAAGCGTGCCGCTCGTGGTGATAGGGCCGCCAGTGAACGAAAGTCCGGTGGTGCCACCGGAGGCATCTACCGAGGTGACATTGCCGCTTCCCGTACCAAGACCGAGTGTTGAGGTGGCTGCAGCAACCCACGCAGAACCATTCCAATACAGCATGTCGCCAAATGCTGCTCCTGATACATGAGGAATAGAGGAAGACGAAATAATGAAGTTGTTTGCCGAAGTAGTAGAAAACGCATTACCCTGGTTAATACTCAAGAAGTAGTCAGCAGATGATGTTGAGAAAAAGTTGTTGGCACTCTTCCAGAAATCATTTGAGGTGGTTGAGAATGCGAGACCAAGTGAGGAGAAATATGCCGTGGAGGTAGTAGAGAACGTGCTGGTTGCATACCAGGTAGCGAGTGAGAGTTTTGCATCAAGCGCATTCTGGAGGTCGGTCTGGTTGCTGAGCGTACCGGTTATGTTGCCCCACACGCCACTCGTGATACCGAGGCTTGAAGTCGCGGTAAGGGTGTAGCCGCCGGTGCTGTTGCCCACCAAAACCTGGCCGTACGATGGTGTGGTTGAAAGGCCGGTACCGCCGTAAGCAACTGAAATAGTTGAGGTTGCTCCTACCGCACCATTTACCGCCTCGAGCGGACCGTTGAGTGAGCCGAGCACTATAGTAGTGATACGCGCATTGCTTGCAAAGAGGTTTGTCGTGGTTGCCGAGGTGGTGGTTGCGTTTGCAATGGTCACATCTTGAAGTGTGGTTGAAGATGTAACGAGAAGTTGCGGTACGGTAAGTACGCCTGTGGTCTTGTTAAATGCAAAACCTGCCGAACCTCCAAAGGCACCGGAGTCGTTGTATTGGACCGTGGCATTAACACCACCAGGAACACCCGCGCCTGCTGCGCCATAGTCGTCTGCGCATACCAAGTTACCAAGCGCATCAGTGGTGAGCTTACCGCTGTTTCCAAACACAGAGCAGTCAACACTCGAGAGCTTGAGGCCCGCGAGCGTTGAAGAACCATTTACCGCAAAGTTGCCCGTGAGCGTACCGCCCGCGAGCGCCAAGTAGTTGCTTACGGTTATGTCGTTCGGGATATCACTGTCGGTCAGTCCAGTTATGCCGTTAACAACCGCGTTAGTGATAGTGACATTCGTAAGCTGATCAATCTTCTGCGTGAGCGCAATCGCGTTGAAGTTTGAATACGAGTTTGTGGTGCTGAGGTTTGAAACGGTTTGTGCAAGAAGCGCCAGGATCTTATTGTTGAGTTCATTAAGCTTTGCATCAACCTGCGCTTCGGTTATGCCTGCGTTGGTTGCAACCACAGTGCGCTCGATAACCGGGTACGTGTTGTTGTTGATAATAGTAGTGCTCGTTGCGTTGCGTACGGCAACCGAACCCTGGTTAGTGGTTGAGATGGTCGACGTAGACGAAGTGTTATCAGCAAAGTTGTTATTAGTAGAAGAACCAAAGAGTGACGCAAGCACCGTAAAAATGTTCGGTAACGTTGTCGAACCTGAAGAAGTGCCTATAACCGGCGATGGTGTGTGGTTGCCGAAGAACGGAGAGTCTATCTGTGCGAGCGCTGCTCCCTGTCTATATATATGTGAGCCAAAACTGAGCAACGAGCCTACTTCTTTTGATACTGCAGAGGTTGCAATGCCTGCACCGAAGAAAAGCACCGCAAAGATTGCGATTGCAAACGTCGGACGAAGCATCATCATGCGGAAGAGCGAAACTGAGCTCGTCGAAATAACTTTATTTTTTGAGACAGTCTGTTCAACTACAACCGCAGAAACTTTAAAAGCTTCACTTTCTTTTTTACGGAGTTCAGAAAGTTTTTGTGAGCGTAAAATTTTTGCTTCTTCACGCTGTGCAATAAATTTTTCTACTGAAGAAGGCTCTACATACCAGATTCCTCCCTCACGAATTCCCTCTAGTTTGCCCTCGCGGCAAAGTTTGCTCACGTAGTCGGGTGCACAAGAAAGCTGCTCAGCAGCTTTACGAGCTGAAAGCAGCAGCTCACCTGATTTTGAAAATATTTCTTTAGCAGTGTTTCCCATGCACTCCGATAAATCTAATCGTACAAAAGTTTTTTCGCCGATTTACCTACAACTAATTCTACGTGCTTTTTAAATTACTGAAATCTTTTTTTATAAAAAACTGTGGATATCATTCAAAAAAATATTTTCTTCAGAGAGAAAAATTAACTTAAAGAAAGTAAAAATATTCACTTCCAAATAACTTCCAAATAGATTTTAGGTTCCTTAAAAGAACAAATAACCACCATTTCCCCTCTCTAAAATGCTTTCAGATGGAAAATTTCACCTATTTAGACACAGGAACAGGGGTTGAGGGTAATTTCCCTTTTACAGACAAAGATAAACGTCTGTTAAAGAACATTTGTTATTAAAAAAATTAACGAGCAGAAAATACTTTTTGCTTAATATGTTTTAAAAATAAAATATTTTATCTACTTAAAATATTATTAAAAAGTTTAGACGATATCTCGGCGAGATATGTTGATAAATAGTAATATCTCGTCTCGGCTATACGATATATCGGCTAGAAGATATATATTTAAATGCATATATACACCTATTAATTTAAGTGGTTCTTAGTCGCTTCTATACTACCTATCTCTACCCGGGTTACCTCAATAGCAAAGATTCTTAATATATTGAGTAAGAAAAATCACCTCCTTTTACTAAAAACGAGGTGATTTGACGAAAATCTTAAATGATCTGGAGTTTATGGCAGCGACAATCGTACGTTTGCCGTACCGTTATCGCTTACATTTATCTTAGTAGAGAGTAGCGTTGAGGCAGCTGCACCTATAAGGAGTATTGCTATAAAAACTGCCAAAGCTGCAAACTTGAGTACTTTGCCCTTTTTTCTTGGGTAAGGCCGCTCTTCTACAGTAATCTCTTCAAAACTCTCCTCTGTGGGCACTTCTTGTTTTACTACAGTTTCCTCTAGAACGAGGGTTGCTATTGCTGGCTTACGCAGGTTAATAGGCATAAAATCCGCGTTCTCTCGTACCTTACGGTCGAGCGCAGGTATAAGAGGCTCGGTATCGCGTACATAGTTGAGTGTTTTCTTTGGTTCTTCCGCTGCAGCACTTACCTTTCCTAATACTATTGGCTTAACCGTAAATTCTTTCCTAACCTCGGTAACTTCTTCTACGATATCTTCAGTTTCGGAAATTTCTTCTTCCACAAACTCAGTAGATTCGGCATATACACTACCATCCTTTGATTCCGAAATATCTATATTTTTCATAGTTATTTCGGCAATGTACGAGTCTGTATTAGTTTCAACCTCTGAAGAAGCTGTTGGTGTTTCTGCAGAACTAACCTCTTCACCAACTTCCTCGGTTATAGGGTCTAGTCCACTCTCCATACGTAGATAGTTTTTGAGTGACAGATCCTCAACATACCAAGACCTCCCTATTTTTTTACCCACTATCTTTCCTCCGCGAATAAGCTGCCCAACGTAGTCGATATGATAGCGATGCTCGCGAGCAGCGCGCTTCGACGATATGTATTTCTTTCCGCCAATCTCTAATTCATCCATGGCATAAATTATACACCCTCCAAGATTTTTTGGAGGGTGTCAGGGAGTATCTGTGCGTAAGCGAGATCTAGCCGAGATACGGCTTTATTGGAGCCTCTTTTTAACGAGCTCGGCAAGAATAGTTGGGTTAGCCGAGCCTCGGCTCTCCTTCATACCCTGCCCAACGAGGAATTGGAGTGCTGCCTGTTTTCCTGCTTTATAGTCTGCGGCAACTGTTGGGTTGGCGGTAACTACTTTCTCAACAATAGCTGCAAGCGTGCCTTCATCGCTCTGTTGCAGGTACTTCTTCGAAAGTTCAGCGAGGTCTCCCCCGTTTTGGAAAACCTCAGTAATAGAGTCCTTAGCGCCGCGTGAAGAGAGCGTACCCTTTGTTACCTCCTTCATAAGGTGCGCCAGACCCGCTGGCGTTATGTTTGAGAGGCCTGTACCACCCACTTTTGCCACAAGGCCCGCAATGTCCGAGCCGATGTAGTTGGCGGTTAGCTTCTTTGCATCTTCCGCATATGCAATGGTCTGTTCAAAAAGAGCGCCAAAACGAGCGTCGGCAACAAACATATTTGCATACTCTTCTGAAATGCCTTCAGCGATGTAACGAGCTCGGCGAACCCATGGAAGCTCGGGCAGCTCGGCTAAGAGAGTTGTGTGTGCAAATTCAGGAATCTCGGAAAGCACGAGTTTTGGAAGATCTGGGTCTGGGAAGTAACGGTAGTCGTGTGAGGACTCCTTCTTGCGTTGTGAAAAAGTTTCCTGTTTTGCATCATCCCAACCTCGGGTTTCCTGAACCACTGCCCCACCCTTTTCTAAAAGTTTTATTTGGCGCTTTACTTCAAATTCTATTGCTCGTTCAACCGAGCGAAATGAGTTAAGGTTCTTCACCTCTACCTTTGTGCCGAGATTCTCGTCAGGGCTTACCGAGATGTTCGCTTCAACGCGCATCTCGCCTTTTTCCATATTTGCTTCGCCTGCACCAAGTGCGCGCAGGAGGAGTTGGAGTTCTCGGGCAAACGCACCCGCGGTCTCGGCATCGTGTATAACCGGCTCGGTAACCAGTTCCATAAGAGGTACGCCAGCACGATTGTAGTCTACCAAGCTTACCTCCCCTTCATGGCTCGAACGTGCAGTGTCTTCCTCGAGATGAATGCGTGTAAGCGCCACCTCACGCAGTGATCCGCCTGAAACGAGTGGGTATTTAAACTGGCTGATTTGATAACCCTTGGGAATATCTGGGTAAAAATAATTCTTGCGGTCAAACTCAGTGTAGTCTGCAAGTGTGGAGCCGAGCGCGGTGCCGACCAATAGTACTTTATGCACTGCCTCTTTATTTATGACAGGCAGTGTACCCGGGTGCGCCATACACACCGGACAAATATTTTTGTTTGGAGTGGCTTCATCTGGATCATTAAGGCAAGCGCAGAACATCTTTGTTCTGGTCTTAAGCTCGGCATGAATCTCTAGGCCTATGGTCGGCTTATATGCTGCCATATATATAGGTATACCTTACCCTAAAAGCTCTGCAAGGGCATCTCTGAAGGATTTGAGGGAAACGTCGTCTATAACTGAGACGCTGGCAACCTTTGGGTTAATCTTTTTCATCTTCTTAACCGCGGCGCTCACTTCCTTTTCAGTGACCATATCAGTCTTAGTAAGGACTATCATCTCCGGCTTCTGTGCAAGAACACCATCTTCAAAATTCTCCAACTCATGGCGTACCACGCGGTAGTCGCGCTCGAGGTCGTCTGATTCAAGCGAAATGCAGTGGAGAAGCATTCTGGTGCGGGCAATATGGCGTAAGAATTTAAAACCCAACCCTTTACCGTCTGAAGCCCCCTCAATGAGGCCTGGAATATCAGCGAGGATCTTGCCGTAGAGAGCACCCAGGTTAGGGTCGAGCGTCGTAAAGGCGTACGGAGCCACCTTCCCTGCCGCACCCGTGAGCGCATTTAAAAGCGAGGTTTTACCGGCGTTTGGGAGCCCCACCAGACCAGCATCTGCAATAAGGCGCAGCTCGACATGTATCTCAGCTGATTCACCCTCAACACCAGGAGTAGAATGCTCAGGAGAGCGGTTAACCGAGGATTTAAAAACAGCGTTACCTGCACCTCCCCGACCACCTTTGAGTATCATTATTGGCTTACCCTCTTCGAGGACCTCGTACTCCTCACCGGTCTCAAAATTTCGGACAAGCGAGCCTACTGGCACCTGAAAAATGAAGTCTTTACCATTCTTGCCATGCCGATTAAACCCTTCACCGTCGCCACCATCCTCGGCTTCAAAGCGCTTCTCTCCGCGGTATTTTGACAATAAGTTCATATCTCGGACACCCGAGATATATACACTGCCTCCGTCACCGCCGTTACCTCCGGCAGGACCAGAAAACTCCTTACCTTTTAGATGGAGCCATCGCACGACGCCGTCGCCGCCCTTGCCCGCTCGGGCGAATATGTGCAATTCATCGATAAGTGCCATAGATTACACGACAGCGTGGAGTATAGCAGAGAGGAGGGATAATAGCACCGACCCTTCAAGTGCCGGTATAAAGCCCCCTACCTCAAAGCCTGGGACCATAGCCCCAAGAAGCCAGAACAAGAGTGCATTTAGAACGAAGGAAAAGAGGCCAAGGGTCAGGATGGTTATAGGGAGTGTGAGAAGACCAAGTATCGGGCGCACCGTGAGCCCTATAACGCCCCATAAAAGTGCCACTATAATTGCCGTAGTGAAGTTTGAGACTTCGATACCGGGTATGTAGTAGGCGATGAGAAGCAGTGCTCCTGCAGTAGCCAACACATGAAGTATGCTTTTGAGCATACATTCATGCTAGTACACTCGCCTCGTTTCTACAACGGGCAAAGCGGGTTACATATAGTTAAGCAATCGGTTGTAGGGACCTTCAAATACACCGAAACCCCACGAAACGAGTAACGCCATGTTGCCCGTGAGCATCAGCGCACCGAGTATCACCAGAACTACTCCACCAACATAGGAAAGTATTTTGCTCGTAGTCGCCCATTTGCCAAACATATTCTGTCCCGTCTCCATAAGGAGTGCCGTAAGCAGAAACGGGATACCAAGACCGAGCGAAAATATACCGAGCAAAAACGCACCCTGAAGTGCAGTGGCCGAACCTGCCGCCAAAAAAAGAATAGTGCCGAGTATAGGCCCAATGCACGGGCTCCACCCAAACGCAAAGAGCGCACCGATAAGCGCCGAGCTCTGCCACCGACCGATAGAGAGAAACGCTGGAAGCTTGAGGCGGTGCTCGGCAGAGAGTCCGGGGAGCCTGAGCACGTTAAGCATAGTGAGACCGAAGAGGATGATCACCACACCCGCGACACGGTCAATAACTGGCTTCCAGGGTGCAAGCAGTGTTCCGAGCACCGCCGCAGACGCACCGAGCGCGATAAAAATAATAGAAAAGCCGAGTACGAACGCGAGCGCATTTATGATGATGCGGCGGCGCGCCTTCTCCCCTTTTGCATCAGGCACGCCCGCGATGAACGCAAGGTAACCCGGGACTATAGGCAGTGTGCACGGTGCCAGAAACATGAGCACTCCTGCAACAAACGCGGCTGGTATGAGCGCAAAATCCATTTTGTTATTTTATATTAGAGTCCCGGGAAGTAGTCTGTCTTTATATGCGAGAGCGGCACATGAAGTGAACGCAGGAGTGCTTTGTTGGCGCGGACCATTACATCTGGACCAGAAATGTAAAAAGTTGGCGCACCGAGGTCTGAAACTTCTTTGCGAAGCACTTCTTTCGTAAGGCGTGTGCCGGCAAGATACACCGGCTTAATGCCGTGCACTGCCGCAACTTCGTCTATAAGGCCTTTAAACGCGAAATCCTGCTCGCTATTTGCTGCATATATAAGCGTAATAGGTCTGGTAACGCCTGTCTGTGCCATGTGCCGGAGCATGCTAGCAAAAGGGGTAATACCTATGCCTCCGGCAATACATACAAGCGGTTTTGTAGCATCTTTAGGGAGCGTAAAGTCACCCGCGAGTGAAGCAGCACTAAGGGTGCTGCCTTCGCTGAGGCTAAGCAGTGCTTTTTTAAAACTACTTGAGCGTTCGCCTATACGTGTAGCAAAGCGAATGTCTCCTTCGTTTGGTGCAGAAGAGATAGAAAGGTAGCGGCGGTTGCCACGCGTGTCTGCTTTTTTGTGTGGGAGCGTCCATTCAAGATACTGCCCCGCTTCAAAACGGAGCTTCTCGTTTGAAGAAAATACGAACTCAAAAATACCCGGGGCGACTTCTTCCCTGCGACGCAAGGTCAGCATGAGTCGCTGGCGCGAACCTACGGCAAATGCATACAAGTTGCCCACCAAGAGTGCCAGGTGTGGCGTAGAGTAAAGTGGCCCGAGCGAAAAATGCGAAGCAAAGAGAAGGCCCACGAGCACGCCATACACAACGCGTAGCGTGCGCGAAGGCGGCATAGTAAACGGCTCGGTCAGCATCACTGTACCCATAAAGATGATGGGGCCAGAGAGTATGAGGAGAGAAAATGCTTCAGCGAGGCTGGCACCATCGAGCACGGAGCGTCCCACGTAAAGCACAGTTGCTGCTGCGAAAAATGGTAAGAAGGTGTCGAACCTACGTATCTTACGCACGATAAGCACGCCGAGTACCAGAACAATAGGTAGCATGATGGGTGAGGCAACCCACCAGGTGGCGAGCCCTATGCCGGTAACTGAGAGTAGAAATAGGCCGAAGGCCGCAGGGTTAAACACGTGGCGCTTACGCACTGCAAGTAGATACTTTGAAGCCATTGCGCCAGCGCCAGCAGCAGCGATATAAAATGCATTTACACCATCGAGTATCGGCGCGAGTGTAAGAAAAAGAATGAGAGCGGTGATACCCCAAGATTCCACGTTGGTCGGCGCCTTAAGAAGGCGCGCAATGAGGTTGTTTGTCCCGTAACAAACAACTAAAAGTATCGCGAGTGAACCGAGAAGATGAAGTGGGTTATAGGAGAGCTGCCCTAGAAGGCTCATGCCAAACGCCCAAACCACTGTAGCGACAAGCCCGTAGAGTACGAGCCTGTACATGGTTATTTTGTTAAGAAACGGGTCAACAAACGGCATAGCTATATACTAGCGTGAAAAAAATTCAGCGGGAAAATCGCTTGAAGGCTCTATGGAGTTGTCCGGACGCAGTATAAAGTACGAGAAATGGTAGTCGCGCAGAAGCGTTGCTGGTGGAACAAAGTAAAGACAGGTAGTGAGTGCGTCTGCGAGCATTGTAGTGTCTGCAACAACCCACAGAGCAGCGATATGGTTTGGGGACGAAAGCGTATGAGGGTCGAGAATGTGCGTATACGAGCCCCATGCGCGCCTGTTGCCCGCGGAACCGCAAATACTTTTACCCTGTATCTGCGCTACTCCAATGACCTTTGTGCTGTCTTGTGGGTTTTCAAGGCCAATTTTAGACTCAACGTCGGCAGATACTCGTATGTCCCCGCCCGCATCTACTGTTATTTTTTCTGCACCAGCCTTGGAGAGTAGGTCAAACACAATATCTACCAAATACCCTTTACCTGCTGCACCAAAGTCGAGCAGCGCCGGCTCCTTAAGGTTAAGAGTTAGTGTTGTATGGTCGTAGGAAAGTATATCTTCAAGACGTGGTTGCCTCTGAAGCTCTTTGGGTACGAGAGAGTACTGTGCGTCATATCCTGCGTCGGAGAGCGTCTGCCCTATAAGGGGGGTAAACGCTCCTAATGTCTTTTTATAGAGGTCCGAGTAGAGAGAGAACATGTGCTCAAAATCCTCGGGCATGGTGTATGCACCAGACTTTCGCGCCATCTCACTCACCAATGAATCGGCTCTAAAGCGAGAATAGTGGGCGTCGAACGCTTCTATGCGCTCGTGTACGCGGGTGATAAGTTCTTCGGCAGAGCCGTGTTCAAACAGCACTTCCCACTTCGTGCCGATAGCGTCGAAGCGGTACGATGCCATATAAAGAGTTAGGCCTTTGCCTGCGTTTTTATCTGCTCAAGCGCCGCATTAAAACCTTTTGGAGTGAGCGACGAGCCGGAAACGCGAGAAAGCGAAATTTCGTCTATATTTTTTCCCACAACATACTGTTTGTAACCAGAAGAAAACTGTGACTGGTACTGTTTAGATTCATGAGCCTGAACCGCAGCAAACGTAGTGGAAGAGTCAGTAATAACACCATCCTTAAGGGAGAGGGTTACCGTCACTTGCTCAGAACCCTCTGGGGTGCGGTAGGATCCGGTCGCGGTGTAGGTACCGTCTTTGTAGCCAGACACCGGCTGCGTAGGGGCCACAGTAGTATCTGAGGTTCCTGTCTCAGTTGCTGTGTTAGTAGGCACAGTAGTAAGCTCTTTTGTTGCGTCAGACGTAGTAATTGCAGGAGTTGCACTTTGCGATGAATTATTTCCCTTGGGCATGAAAGAGAATGCTGCGACTCCTCCAACCAATAGAAGACCAACTACCGATGCGATTGTTTTAGTTATATTAGACATAATTTTAAAATATACGTCGGGGAAACCCCGGCCACTTGGTAATACAACTATAGCTGGATCTTTATTTCACTGCACGCGTAAAACAAAAGCAGACCACACAGAAGTGCATTCTGTAAAGTGAGCGCTACTTTGTGCGGTTTTTTGCCTTGTCGATAAGCCAGGAGCTCGACTGTACTTTGCCGCCCTGCCCCACGTTAAACACCATATCGACCCCTAACTCCTCGCATAATGCGTACTCGGGGATATTGTCGCTTTTTCGGTCGCCGCCGTTTGCAAAAACATGCGGACGCAACTCAACAATCTCAGCACACACAGACATATCGCTGGAGTCTGAGGTGTGCGAAGTTAGAATCACACGGTCAACTGCGCCAAACGCTTCTATCACCTCTTTGCGCTCGGCCTCAGGCATAAAGGCAGACCCTTTTTTAAGCGCGAGCCAGTGGTCGTTGTTAAGTATCACCACCAACTCGTCTCCGAGTGCTCTTGCTTCATTAAACATGCGTACGTGGCCTATATGGACCGGGTCGAAACCGCCGGAGACTGCGACCACTCTCTTTTTTTGCTGTGATTCCATATACCAATAGTACTACGGCTGTGTCGGGGCAAAGCGCGGCTTCAACACCCCATCTACCAATACTTCTTCCTCAAACATGTCTCTCGGACGTGCCCATATTTTTGTCGTGTCAGAACAATCTTGGTAAATAACCAACTCCTCTGCTATGTTTTCGCTATTGCGGGCAACAGCAAGCACTTGGTATTCATTACCCTTGTAGTGTTTGTATTTCTTTCCTACTTCAGCTTTCATAGTTCGTTAACTTCCTGACTTACGATTACATCTGCGTCTCCTAACTCAAATTTCGCGCGCAATTTTTTACCTTGAAGTAGGAGTGGGAGCCAGACGCGATCATCCGGCCACATATGGTCATAGGGTATATCTGCTTGCTTAAACCACTGTGGGCGCATTTCGTCGCTCTCTGTTGGCTCCCCCACAAATGCAGTGACCGTGAATACATGCACTTCATGAATTTGCGGAATGCCCTTGATGGCAAATTCGATCACCGCTACTTCACTAAGGTCCTGAGCTTCTATACCGGCTTCTTCCTTAAGTTCTCGCATGGCCGCAGTTTCTACAGACTCGAGAGACTCAACCTTGCCGCCAAAACCGTTCCATCTTCCAGCGCCAAATCCTATCTTTTTAAATCCAAGGAGTACTTCATCTCCTCTGAGTACAAAACAGAGCGTAAGGAGCTTGTTCATGCTCAAAGTATATATCTGGCTTCGACCAAAAGAAAACCCGCCGGCATTGTGCCGGCGGATGGACCATGTTCTCTACTTCTTAGCTGCCATCAATGCTCGGTGCTCTTCAGTATTTTTGAGGCCACAGTTCTTCCACTTACGCTCGGAGCCACAGGGGCACGGGTCGTTACGTCCTATTTCACCTGAAGGAGTAGGTTCGTTTATTTGGATGATAGGCGTAATTGAAGAAGACATCCCTTCCAGTTCATGTGGCTGCAGTGCCTCTATAAGCTCAAAAACCTGTCCGGTAAGCGTCATTTCAAGCTCGCGGTAGAGGCGTGCGCCCTCTTTACGATATTCAACAAGCGGGTCACGCTGACCGTAGGCACGAAGGTTCACTGAGCCGCGCAGGTATTCCATAGATTCAAGGTGTTCAACCCAGAGCATATCCATGGTTTGGAGCACTATAGTGCGTGCATGCGAGAGGAAATGTTCACGGCCAAGAGCCTCTTCTTTTTCTGCGAGTACTTTTTTAGCTTCTTCATTTTCAGCCGCAAGTTCAGAAAGTACGCGAGCAACGTCGTCTGAGCTGCCCGTTAAAATAGCGCGGCGGCGTGCATAGACCGCATGACGCTGTTTGTCGAGCACATTGTCGAACTCGAGCACATGCTTGCGGGAGTCGAAGTTGAAGCCTTCTATCCTTGTTTGTGCGGTCTCAAGGGCACGCGACACTAGGCTGTTTTCTATCGCCTCATCTTCAGGGATACCAAACTTACCCATCAAGTTTTTGATGTTGTCTGAGGCAAAGACGCGCATGAGCGAATCTTCAAGAGACACGAAAAATTGTGTCTCACCTGGGTCGCCCTGGCGGCCAGAGCGGCCTCTGAGCTGGTTGTCGATACGGCGCGCCTCGTGACGCTCTGTACCAATCACAAAGAGTCCTCCGAGTGACTTTACCTCTTCGTATTGCTCTTGCGTGGCGAGTGCGCCACCAAGCTTAATGTCGACACCGCGGCCCGCCATGTTGGTAGCAACGGTTACTCTGCCCTTTTTACCCGCTTCTGCCACAATCTCACCTTCGCGCTCGTGGTTTTTAGCGTTGAGTATTTCATGCGCAATACCCTCGCGTTTAAGGTACATACTGAGGAGCTCGTTTTTCTCGATTGAAACGGTGCCCACCAGTACCGGTTGACCGTCGGCATTTACCTCTTTAATCTTGCGTGCAATTGCCGCAAACTTACCTTTTTCGGTCTGGTAAATGAAGTCGTTATGGTCCTTACGCACTACTGGCTTGTTGGTAGGTATCTCAACCACATCGAGCCCGTACACTTTGTAAAACTCCTCAGAGGAAGTTTTTGCAGTACCGGTCATGCCGGAGAGTTTGTCGTACAGACGGAAATAATTTTGGTAGGTGATAGACGCAAACGTGCGCGACTCCTTTTGCACCTCAACACCCTCCTTCGCCTCAATAGCTTGGTGCAAACCTTCAGACCAGCGGCGACCCGGTTGGAGTCTGCCAGTAAATTCATCAACGATTACTATCTCTCCGTCGCGTACCACATACTCTTTGTCGAGATGGTACAGTGCCTGCGCACGCACTGCGGTCTCAAGGTGATGCACATACTTAATACCCTTCTCGGTGTAAAGATTGTCTATATTCAAAAGTCCCTCCGCTTTTGTTATGCCTGCGTCAGTCAGCTGTATCGCTTTACGCTTTTCATCAACGGTGTAGTCTGCCTCTTGTTCAAGTTTGCGGGCAATTTGCGCAAATGTTTTATAGAGGTCCTCAGACTCCGCCGCAGGTGCAGAGATGATGAGTGGTGTACGTGCTTCATCGATCAAGATGGAGTCGATTTCGTCTACCACAGCAAAGTGGTGTCCGCGCTGGCGCAGCTCTCCAGGGTTGTATGCAATATTGTCACGCAAGTAGTCGAAGCCGAACTCAGAGTTAGTGCCGTAGGTTATGTCGGCCAAGTACGCCTCTTTACGTGTGGTAGGCTTCAGAAATTCGTAAAATACATGGAAGCTTTCCTCCTGTGCTTCAGTTTCGTCGGTTTTGGTATGCTCCGCATTAAAGAGGTAAGACTCGTTTGCGTTTATGACACCCACCGTGAGCCCAAGTGCGTCATAAATCTTACCCATCCAAACCGCGTCGCGTCGCGC
>CAYPJX010000002.1:16518-23381 GCA_964411175.1 uncultured Candidatus Saccharibacteria bacterium
GCGCGAGGTAGTCGTTCACCGTAACCACGTGCACACCCTTTCCTTCAAGTGCATTTAGGTATGTGGGGAGCGTACCCACCAGAGTTTTTCCTTCACCGGTTTTCATTTCGGCGATACCGCGGCTATGGAGCACTATGCCACCAATAAGCTGTACGTCGAAATGACGCATATGCATAACGCGTGAAGATGCCTCGCGCACCGCAGCAAATGCTTCAGGAAGAAGGTCGTGGAGCGTCTCGCCCGCGGCCAGGCGTTCACGGAATTCTCCGGTCTTTGCCTTGAGCTCTTCGTTGCTTAGAGCCTTAAAACTCTCTTCAAGGGCGTTAATGCGCTCCACCTGAGACTTCGTCTCACGGAGGATTTTTGAGCTTTGATTGCCAAATAAACCATTCAGGGAAAGCATGGAGCGATACTATCACAAAACAAGGTCTTTTGCTCCCCTCCTAAAAAGAAAAATCCTCCGCCCAGGACGAAGGATTTTTCTTTCGAGAGGATACTGCAGCATACGCTGCAGATCATGCAACTATCGGCGCTTCTTAGCTGCCTTCTTCTTAGTTGCCTTCTTTTTCTTTGCTGCCATATAAATTTTGTGCGATTACTCGCAATTGATTTCGCATCGAGCGACCTTGCGTTTCTGTTCGCTCGCGAGGGACGAAGCAGATGCAATATTTCGATGCTCTGACACAATTATTCATGATGCACATGCAACATACAACAAAAAAATATTTTAATGTGTGGATATCTTCTTGTTAGAAATATTTCAAATTATTTTTACTTCAAACAAAACTTCTATACCAAGTTGTTCTTGTATTTGTTTTTTCACTTCTGTAGCAAGAAGTAAAACGTCGTTTGCACTTGCACCTTTCTTTGCAGCAATCACTAGCGGCTGTTTTTCAAACAAGCGTGCACCTCCGACATTTCGCATCGGAAGCGTGAGTGCACCGTTTCGCTCATCGAGAAACCATGCGAGGGGAATTTTTCTGCCACTCGCTTCAGGAAGCGCGAACGTCGGCAGGAGTGGAAACCTAGCACAGAGCGCTTGAGCCATTTCTTCTCCAACTATTGGATTCTTAAAAAAGGAACCTGCGGTACCCTCTACATTTAAATCAGGAAATTTATTTTTGCGAATAGCGAGTATGGCATTACGAATTTCTTCAAGACCTGGATTTTTTCCTACAAAGTATTGTGACAAATCTTTATAAGAAAGGTTTGGATGTAGACCTGTTTGTAGTTCAAACACCGCCTCCAAAACAACATACGGCGAACCAGGTTGGCCGAATATACTTTCACGATAGCCGAAATGGCAGGCTTCGTTTGAAAATTCTTCAACACTACCGGTTGCGCGATTGTATGCTCGAACCACTGTCACTGTTTCTGACAAAGAAGCGCCGTATGCGCCGATGTTTTGCACCACAGCCCCGCCTACTGTTCCTGGTATACCCGAGAGGTTCTCTACTCCCCACGCGCCTTGAGAGACTGCATATGCAACGAAGGTGTCCCACCCCTCTCCTGCCTGTACTACAAACTGAACTATATTTTCCACTGCCGAGACTTCTAGACCCCGGTTAACCATATGCACCACCAAACCACTAAACCCTGCCTCACTGACCAGTGTATTTGAGCCTCCTCCTAAAATATGTAAAGGAAGTGTGTGTTCATTCGCAAAACTAATAGCTTCTCTAAGATCTTCAAGTGATGCGGCTTCGGTATAAAAACGGGCAGGACCGCCCAAGTGAAATGTTGCATACTGCGCGAGAGAGACGTTTTCTTGTATCTTCACTCTAAAATTGTGCCACGTGCGGGAAGCGGATGCGAGCTCCAAAACATTGTTCTAAATGTGAGTGCAGTCGCTCCCCGCACGGGGCGCACCTATAAAGTATAGCAAACTCTCATAAAGCCTCGACAACGAAAAAGCCCGCGGTTAGGCAGGCTCATTCGTAGAACTGTGTTTTGTTAAACTAGCATCTGCTAGCACTCACCGCTCAATTGTAGCGCTACGGGTTTGCGCGTCAACCTTTCTTTTACTGTACCTTGAGGGTACCGTCTTCTATTTGCTTTATAAGTGATTCCATCTGCGCTTTTGAAGCAGGGTCTATTTCCATAACCTTACGAATAGTCGCAATGGTTTGCGCTTTGTTGCCCATTTGGAAGTATGCACCCGCGAGACCCAAGAGGGTGTTCGCATCCTTCGGCGAAGCTTCTATGCGCTTATTCCAGATACCAACAGCGCGGTCGTACTGCTTGGTCTGCATATAGGTTTGAAGCAGACGGTTATCGTCGAACACAACGGTACCAAAACCATCGGTAAGAAGCTTATCTCCCCCGGCAATATCTTTCGAGTAGTAGAGGGATGATGCGTACAGAATGCGTGCATCGTTGTAGGAAGGCTCAAGCTCAAATGCTTTCTTAAAGAGCGTCGTTGCATTTTGCGTATCTCCAAGCTGTAAGTAGGTCACACCTGTCTGGAAGAGTATTTGTTGCTTGTTCGGAGAATGCTTGAGTGCGTTGGTAAACTCCGCGATAGCGTTTTGGGGCTGACCAAACTGAGAATAGAAGACTCCCATAAAGAGTTCTAGGCGTGCATCATCTCTTCGTTGATTCTGAAGCTCCTGGCCTGCCTGGCGCGTGAGGTCATATACCTTTTGCTTTACATCAGGACCGAGTGCCGTAGAGGGTGCAACAGAGTTGGAAGCAAACTGGAAGAGCTGCTCTACCGTTTCCTGGCGACCAAGTTCACCCGATGCAAGCGAGCGTTCAAATGCAACCAGATGGTCCTCTACCGTATAGGTAGCACCCGTTCTTGGATTTTGCGACTGCAGTGCGTCGATGAGTACCTGTGCACGGGTCAAACCAGGTGCATTGAGCATCCACATACCACCGAACACCATGACCGCAACAACTGGTGCCGCGACGGCAACCATACGGTCATTCCCTGGACGCGAAAGGAACATGAGGCGCGGAAGCTGCTGCTTTGACACGCTGTGCACAAACGCAAGCACCAAGTAGAAGTAGAAGAGACTCACCAAGTTATCGAACACAAAGAGGTTGTTGAACGCATAACCAGCGAGTACACCAATGAGTGCCGCCTGCTCGCCAACACTCAGCTCTTTTGCGCGGTATATAGCCCAAGTTGCAAGAGCAAAGAACGAGACATAGAGAAGGAACGCGAGCACACCGCCTGCAATAAGCCAATCGAGAAACTCATTGTGTGCGCGGTCAAACCACTGTTCCTGGTTGTACATCGCCGGGTTGTAGTACTTGTTGAAGACGAAGTTAAAGTTCTCCTGGCCCCAACCGGTGAGCGGTTTCTCCTTAGCACCCTGAAGAGCCATATCCCAGATGATGAAGCGAGACATGGTGGTCTTGTCTTCAAGCGAGATAGACGCGAGGCGGGAGAGCGCCGGTGTAGTGCGCACAAAGTTAGTGTCTTTAAGCGCAAAGAACGCGAGCGTGGCTATTGCAATAACACCGAGTACGCCAAAAGAAATGCGGCGCATAAGCTTCATTTCTTTTGTGCGACCGAATACAGCAACATACAGTGCTGCAACCACGAGACCTCCCACTAGACCGAGTATTGTACCGCGCGTTTCGGTGAAGAAAAGTGAGAAAAATTGCAATACCAGAGCAGATGCGTAAAACGAAAGTAGTACGGCGTTACGTTTCAGTGCATTTTTCTCCTTAAGTACGTTTGCAGTTAGAAGTAACGTAATAAAGAAGTTAAAAAGCATGTATACCGCAAGGTAGGTTGCATTACCGAAGGTACCGTCTGCGCGCACACCGCTTTGACTACTCGGCGAGAGGCCAAACCAATGGAACACTTGAGAAAGTGCATAGAATGCTTGTAGCACGCTCGCACTGATTGAGATCTGAAAATATTTCTCCCACCAGCGCTCTGCAGTTAACATTGCGCCCGTAACAATAAAGTAGAAGAAGAGGTGGATGGTATTGATGTACCCATCCATACGCTCAAAGTTGCCCCAAAAACTTTTTACCGGGTCAACACTAAGGAGCGTCGCGATAGCCATCCAAGCCACGAACGCCCCGACGCTCCACATGAGCCACGAGGACTTCGGGCGGTACTTTGCTTCGCGTATCGCAAGAATGATGTAGAGACCGAGCACTACTTCAACCAAAATACGAAACGCAAAATTCTTACCCGTAATGAATGGGAAGAACATGCTTGGGAAGAGCCCGCCGCCTGCGACTATGAAAGGCGTAAAGAGGACCAGAACAAGACCGAGGATCACTCCCCACTTAAGAAATTTTGTGTAATGCATAAGGAAAAGAGTACCGCATAGGGAAAGTAAAGAAAAGGCCTCCCGCGCATGCGCGGGAGGCCGGAGGCAGAAGTTAAGCCGCAATAGGCTGCCTTCCCTCCTCGATCTTGTACAGACCGTAGTGGAAGAGATGTCTGCGAGCCAGAGTACCAAGTTCGTCGAGACACTCGGCAAAGTTCTGCTTGCCAAATACCCCTTTTTCGAACGCTTTATGTGCAAGCACCCCTCCTTCCTCGAAGAAGACGAAGAACCAGGGGTTTTGCCTTATAGGATGAGGCAGCTGCGAAGCCGTCTCATACCCCATCTGCTGTGCCAGCTCCTGACGCCACCTGTTGAGGGTCTTGGCATCAAAAAGCTGCAGCAGATGTGCTTGCGCTGTAGCGCCAAGTTCTCTCCAGGTCCAAAAGTCCTCTGGGATAGCCAGAAGTGCTTCCGCCAGTTTACGGGCCTCTGGCACTTTTGCGAGCCAGTTGAACAAACGCTGGAGGCGAACGGTTTCTGCCTTGTAGGTATCGTTTTCCTCGGGAGTGAGGAACTCGATCTGGCCAACGACACCTTGGTCCTTGAATATTACGTCCGCAACAGAACTATTGTCGCGAACGAGTGCTTTCATATGCACAAGCGGCTGCTCGTGCGGCCTCGCCTTAGGGTCGACCCCGAGAGGCAGGACCAGACGCTCGAGGTCGGCAGGGCCGTTCTTCACAGCACGCTCCGGTCGAAGAACGACTCTTGCAGGTCGTCATTGTTGCCGCTGTAGATCCCGAAGTTCTTGGAGATAGTGCCGATGTCGGTGCCTTCGTAGGGCGCCAGAATCGACGTCCACGCCATAGTGGGACCGATACGGTTGTTGAGGTCAAGCGTCGAGAGGTCGGTATTCGTGTCGCTAAACGGCACCGCGAGGATCTGTTCGGTCCGGAGGGTCAGGCCCCGGTCGATGATCTTCTTACACCCATCAACAATGAGCTCATCGGGCATATGTCGGAAGAGTACACGGTCGCGAAGGAATGCGTTGCCGCTTTCGATCGCAAGCGTAATACCCGAACACCCGGCCTCTCGGAAGAGGTCAAGCCGGCGGTCGCCTGCGTCATGCCTGGTGAGTTCAAGGCGGATCTGGCAGTGGAACGCCACACCCACCTCTTTTCTCCACTTCACAGCAAACTCCTCGAGCCAACGCTTGTCGTAGCCAAAGATGTCGTCCTGGAAGTAGATCAGCTTGAGCGGCCACCGCTTCTGGATAGCTTTCGCTTCCGCGACGATGTCGTCAACCGGGCGCACAGTGAGGCGGAAACCGCCGTGCATCTCATTGAAGGTCGGCGCGTAACAGTAGGTGCAGGTGAACGGGCAGCCCACCGAGCCAAAGATACTCTTGATAGGGCTGTTCCCAAGCTCCGGATACGCCTCGTAGACAAGGTCGCGGTCCGGCATGGGAAACTCTTCTTCCCTTCCCTTGAGGTCGAAGCTCATGCCCTCAGGGAGCATCCCCGCGAGCACTTGGCGGAAGAGGCCGAAGCCGCTTCCTTTGACAACCCAGTTAGCATGCCGGCCGCATTCCTCGTCGAAGTAGGTCGCATGCGGTCCGCCGATAACCACCGGCACACCCATCTCGCGCACACGGTCGCATGCAGCAAACGCAGGCACGTGGTACCCGGTCCATATCTGGAAACCGACCAAGTCAGGCTTCCAATCACGCACTGTTTCGTAGAGGGGTTCAAAGTCGAACCCATGTACGAGGAGCACCTTACATTCCCAGCCAGGCATGTCGCGGACAGCCCCAGCGAGGTAGAGAATCCCGAGTGGCTCAATGCTGTAGTAGCGAGCCACCAAGAGAAAACGCTTCATCACAGAAGCCTCCTTTATTCGTTCAAATTACCTTACAGACACTCATCAAAGAGCGGCTGGGGCCAGCATAACACAGCTAGGCCCGTTACGCGCCGTGCTGCATTTTATAAAAGTAGCTGTCTGTGCTTGCAAGGAGTTCATGAGGAGTTCCCTGCTCAACTATTCGGCCTTCATTAAGGACGATAATGCGGTCTGCATCAGCAACCGTTGAAGGGCGATGGGCAATAATTATCACTGTGGTATTCCCTCTGAGCGAACGGATAGAGTCCTGAATCAGCTTTTCCGACTCATGGTCAAGAGCACTCGTAGCTTCATCGAGTACTAGTATGCACGGCTGAGCAACAAGCGCACGCGCAAGTGCGATACGTTGACGTTGCCCCCCGGAGAGAAGAACACCGCGGTCGCCGACTTTCGTCTCAAACTGTTCTGGAAGCGACTCTATGACGCCGAGTATGTTTGCTTTGCGTGCAGCTTCAACAATCTGTTCCTTCGAAAGATCTTCTCTATAAAAACGAATATTATCAGCAATGGTAGCGTTGAGCAGGAACACATCTTGAGAGACATATCCAACATGTGTACGCCACACATCAGGCGAAATTTGAGATGCGGAAATGTCGTCGAGCGTAATAGTACCCTCGCTTGGAGAAAAAAGCCTAAGCATAAGGTCCGCAACCGAGGTCTTGCCGGCGCCTGACGGGCCGACGATACCGATTGTTTCCCCTTTTGCTATTGAAAAAGACAAATTGT
>CAYPJX010000003.1:0-7512 GCA_964411175.1 uncultured Candidatus Saccharibacteria bacterium
ACATCTTTGGCGGATTCTTGGTATTCACTGGTTTCAAAATTTGGCGCTCCATAGGTAAAGAACCAGACTTGGCAGGCAGTAAGTCAGTACAATGGTTGCGTAATACACTCAAGATCTCCGACCATATCGATGGGGAGAAGTTCTTTTTAGTTAAAGACGGTGTTAAATATGCCACGCCCCTTTTAGGCGCGGCAATACTCATAGGTTTGGTAGACGTGCTCTTTGCAGTCGACTCAATACCGGCAATCTTTGCAGTCACCACCGACTCATTCATCGTACTTACCTCCAACGTGTTCGCTATCCTTGGGTTACGAGCACTGTATTTCCTTTTGGCAGGGTTGCATGAGCGCTTCCACCTTTTGTCTTACGGCCTTGCTATTATCCTGGTGTTTATCGGAAGCAAGATGTTGCTCATGGATATCTTTAAAATCCCTGTAGTGTGGTCGCTTGGAGTTACTCTTACCGTACTTGTAGTCTCGGTGTGCTTGAGCCTGGTTATTAAGCCGACTGGCTTTACCGGCAGTTCGTATCCTTTTAAACCAAAAGAGGAGTCGAGCGAGTCACACTAGCCTATGCGCAAAGCGGTTATCCTCGACCGAGACGGTACGCTCAACGTCGATCATGGCTATGTGTACCGAAAGGAAGATTGGCAATTTACCCCCGGAGCTCCCGAGGCGCTCAAGAAGCTCCAAGACGCTGGGTTTGTACTCACGATAGCGACAGGGCAATCAGGTATTGGCCGCGGCAAATATAGTGAAGATGATATGCATACGCTCCATGCACATATGAGAGCTTTGCTTAAAGAGTCTGCTGTTGTTATTGAAGCCATAGCCTTTTGTCCTCATGCACCAGAGGAGGGATGTGCGTGTCGTAAACCAGAGCTTGGCATGTATACACAGCTTGTAGACGCGGTGGGGCCTATTGATAGTGCACAAAGCTGGATGGTGGGCGACAAGCTCGACGACCTGCGCTTTGGTGTTGCGGCAGGTCTCAACACGGTGCTGCTTAAAAGCCGCTACTGGCACGAAGACGAGTTGGTGGCGCTTAACGTAAAGCCAACCTTTGTAGCAGCCTCACTTCATGAAGCGGCCGAGTTTATCGTTAAAGTACTGCCGCGTTAACCTGCAGGGTTTCGTGGTATTCTCATCTTTATGAAACTTTTTATCGCGCCAGTGGTCATTTCTTTTGTTGCGCTCATAGGCGTCTTTGTATGGGGAGGTGTGCCGGCGCTCTTGTTGGCACTCCTCCTTTCGGTGCTTGAAGTAACACTCTCGTTTGACAATGCGGTGGTAAATGCCAAGGTGCTTACCCAGATGGACCAGAAGTGGCAGAAACGCTTCCTTACCTGGGGTATCCTTTTTGCGGTATTCGGCACGCGCCTTGTGCTGCCGGCAATCATTGTCTCGCTTGCAGCATGGATTTCTCCCATAGGCGCAGTCATGCTCGCATTTGAAGACCCTGTCGAGTATGGTCGTGTGCTTGACCATGCTTCACCCGCTATCCTCGCCTTCGGCGCAGCGTTCCTTCTTATGGTGTCACTTAAATATTTCTTCGATGTAGGTAAAAGTGTGCACTGGATCTCCATGATCGAGAAATATCTTGCGAAGTGGGGGAGAGTTGAGGCGATAGAGCTTGCAATCGCACTCTCAACCATCCTGGGTATTTCCTACATTGGTGCTCAATTTGGCCACGCCGAGCAGGGGGTGGTGCTTGCGGCTGGTGTCATAGGCATCGTGCTCTTTATTGTTATTCAAGGTGTTGCAAACAGCTTACATATGGAGGGGAGTACGGTAGCTCGCTCAAGCGCAGCACTCTTCGTTTACCTTAACGTCTTAGATGCCGCCTTTTCTCTCGACGGTGTTATAGGTGCATTCGCACTTACCTCGCAGATACTCATCATTTTCGTGGGTCTTGGTATTGGCGCATACTTTGTGCGTACGATCACCATTTACCTCGTGCGCAAAAAGACGCTCGACAGTTTGCGTTACCTCGAGCATGGCGCCCACTGGGCAATATTAGTCCTCTCACTTTCGATGCTTGTAGGTCTTGGCGTACATCTCTTCGCGCCAAGCGCTTGCTAAAAAGTAATTGTAGTGGCCTAAAACGCCGCGCTCTGCTATAACAAGAGGGTTCATGGTGCCTATGGTGTAATGGTTAACACTGGAGATTGTGGTCCTCCCGATTCGGGTTCAATTCCCGATAGGCACCCAAGAGCAAAACCGCCCACGAGGGGCGGTTTTGTGTTAATTGATCTCGATATCGATATGGCGGATCTCGGGGATCTCTTTTTGTACGCGCTTTTCTATCGCGTCGTCTTTAAAACGCGGTGTACAATGACTGCATCATGAACGAAAAACCAATGCGCAGAATCCAACGCGCAGCCCTTGGCGTTACTCGCTGGGTTGGTTCGCCGTCTTCCATACTGGTGCACTCATTCTTTTTTGCAGCGTGCTTCTTTGCTGCATATGTGCACCTGGTGCCGTTTGACCGTATGCTTTTGGTACTTACCACGCTGGTGTCGCTTGAGGCTATCTACCTTTCTATTTTTATTCAGATATCAATAAACTCAGCAAACGAGGCGATCGAAGAAATCGAAAAGGACGTCGATGAAATTCAGGAAGACGTCGACGAGATTCAGGAGGACGTTGAGGGTATCGAGAAAGACGTGGATGAAATACAAGAAGACGTTGATGAGATTCAAGAGGATGTGGAAGGCATTGAGAAAGATGTCGACGAGATCCAGGAAGATGTCGACGAACTCCAAGAGGATGTTGAAGAAATGACTGAAGAGGAAAAGAGGGAGCACCATGCAGAGAAGGAAGAAAAGGCGACGCTCGAGGAGATACAGCGTGACCTCCGCAAACTCATGAAGGACATAACCCGCTTGCAGGAGAAAAAGTAAGTGCTATAGATAGAGCATATGAAAAGCGTTACAAACTTCTTTACTGAATTTAAAAACTTTGCCGTCAAAGGCAATGCGTTCGAGCTGGCTATCGCAGTGGTCGTGGGTGCCGCGTTTACTGGTATCGTGAACTCGCTTGTGGGTGACATCGTAACGCCACTTCTTGGTCTCCTTACCAATAACGTCGACTTCAAGACGCTTTCCTGGGCGGTTAACCCGACGGTGGTGGTCAAGTACGGCGCTTTCCTTCAGGCGATATTCAACTTCCTAGTTGTTTCTCTTACTATTTTTATTGTGTTTAAGCTCGTAAACTCCGCACGTAAGCGCATGTTTAAGGAAGGGGAGAAGGCTGATGCTCCTGCAGCAAAGCCAGCGGACGTGGCACTCCTTGAGGAAATTCGCGACCTCCTAAAGTCTGGTCGCTAGTTTACACTTCTACTAATACATTGTATTGTCGTGCTTGTACCGACGCGCCGGTATACGCGCGAATTCTTTAACACCAACTGGGAAAGGGCCTTCGTAATGAGGACCAATCTGAAGTATCTGGCTGAAGCAGCCGGGTCGGCTGTCGAAGGACAGCTCGAAAACCCGGTGCTCTCTCCGGCTGAGGAACATGCCATCAAGGAATCCGGAAGGAAAATCCTTGCCGGCTTCGAGACCTACGACGGTGTCGTGGCCGACAACACGCGGGCCTTGAGCCTCAAGAACCGGCGTGCTGGCATCGAGGCGTTCAAGAATGACCGCGACGCCGTCGTGGCCGATCTCGAAACGCGCGGTATCACTCCGCTCGCAGTGCTCCCGAGGGGTGCGTGGGAGAGCATCTGTGCCAAAACTGGCCTGTTCATGCTCGCCCCTGACGACGCCGGGACCATCGCCGTCAGCACCGACTGTGTCGCAGACGTCGACCGCCTTGCCTCGAACCATCTCGAGGTTCTGCGCTTCTGGGGCATGGCCACGCTGGTCATGTTCTCCGTCGTGCTCACGGCGGCGACGTTCCTCTGGCTCGGCACCTGGCCCGCAGTCTCGATCGGCGTGGCGGCAGCTGTTGCTGTCGTGGCGTTCGGAATCATCTACGTCGACGCCAACGGTCAGGGGAGGGACTTCTTCTTCACCGGCTGGCACGACGGCCTCGTTCGCCGCATACTCCGCAAGCTCGACAGCTTGCCGGCTGCCGAGCTCCTCAAGAAGTATTTCCCCAACGGCTCGAGCCCTGCCTACTCCGAAGTTCGCACCAAGCTTAGCCTTCCGCCGGCCCCGCAGAACGTGACCGAGGTGCTCCTCAAGGCACAGGGTCTCACGCTCCGTACGGCGGCCGTCGGCGAAGCTGTCGGCATCGAAGAAATGCCGTCGCAGATCTTCGCGCGGTATCTCGATCGTCGCGAACTCGCCGCCGCCGAACGCCGCCAGCGGGACTGGGAAGACTTCCTGCAAAGCCTCTTCGACCCGATTATCTACGTCGAGCGGGGGAACGCGGTCGCGATCATCGCCCAGTTCGGCGACTTCCCGGTCGAGAAGCAGGCGGTTGACACCGCACTCTTCTCCGAGCACTTGCTCTAGCCATACAGCCGCCCGGCGTCCCTTTTGAGATGCCGGGCATTTTTCTTTTCCACTTGTGGAGTGTAGGGGAGTGCGCTACCGTTAGCGGTATGTCTGACCAAAAAAAGTTTGAATTATCTCCTTCACTTTCCATTATCATCGCGGGTGTTATTGTCTCCGGTGCGATCCTCCTTACTCACTTCTTCCCCGCTGGCACTCCGGCAGCAGGGGAACAAAACGCTCAAAATACTGCTGCGCAGACTATTCAGCAGAAGATGAACCCGGCACTGTATCTCCAGATAGCAAAAGCACTTGGTGTAGACGAGGCAAAGTATACCTCGTGTGTCGACACTAAAAAATATCAGAACAAAATAGACACGGATGCTACTGAGGCACAAAAGGCGGGCGGCCAGGGAACACCATTTACGGTCATTGTAGATACCAAGACTGGCAAGCAGCTCCCGGTCTCGGGTGCACTGCCGTACGAGCAGCTCAAGGCGGCTATCGACGCAGTTAATACACAAGGTGAGGCACTTACTATCCGTAAGCCATCGGAGAGCGACCATATTGTTGGTTCTCCTACGGCACCTATCGTGCTGGTAGAGTACTCTGACTTCCAGTGCCCATTCTGCCAAATAATCCACCCAAGTTTAGCTAAACTGGTAAACGAAAGCGATGGCAAAATCGCATGGGTATATCGCAACTTCCCGCTCTATCAGATACACCCGCAGGCAATACCGGCTGCAAACGCCGCAGAGTGTATTGCTGAGCAGCTAGGAAACCAGGGTTTCTGGACCTTTGCTAATACCTTGCTTAAAGGCTAGTTGGTAATGAAAGGGTAGGAATGCCGTCATATACCGCGACCTCGTTTATTAATTGGTTATTAAATAATAAGTATTTGTATGGAAGGACTACCTTTTGAAGGGAAGAGTGGTGAGCGACTGCGTTTTGCAGTGCTTATTGCCGTCGTCATGCTCGCCTTTTTCTTGGCGGGGCAGGCAACAAAGAGTTGGCTTGGCGTGCGCTATGTGGGCGCGGGTATGCAGGCCACTAACACTATCAACGTATCGGGCTACGGAGAGGCGTTTGGCGCGCCAGACATTGCAACGTTTGGCTTCACTGTCTCAAGCGAGAAGCCGACGGTCGCAGCTGCACAGGCAGAGGCAACCGCTAAGATTAACGCTATTACCGAGTACCTTAAGGCTCAGGGTATTGCCGCAAAGGATATTCGCACAAGCGACTACTCGGTTAACCCACAGTACGATTACCAGACCATGGTGTGTGCAGCAGGCACCTATTGCCCAGGCGGCAAGCAGACGCTCCGTGGATATGAAGTGCGCCAGGTAACCACCATTAAGGTGCGTGACACTGCAAAAGCAGGCGACCTTCTCACTGGTGTGGGCGCTAAGGGTGCTACAGAAGTGTCTGGACTCTCGGTTACCTTCGATGATCCGAACAAGCTCCAGAATGATGCGCGCGCAGAGGCTATCGCTGATGCAAAGCAAAAGGCAGACCTCTTGGCTTCGCAGCTTGGGGTGAAGTTGGTTCGCGTGGTCTCCTACAGCGACAGCGGCAACTCGCCCATGCCGTACTATGCACGTGACACCATGATGTACGCGTCGGCTGGCGCTGAGGCAAAAGTTGAGGCGCCTTCTATCTCGATAGGGGAGAACAAAGTGACCTCAAACGTCTCCGTAACCTACGAAATACGCTAAATACAAGGGTTTTTGAGGGGTGTTGACTCCTCTCAAACATCGGAGTATTATTAAAGAAAGACCCCGCGAGGGGTTTTTTCTTAGGAAATAATCCTTACGATATGCCAATTCTTAACTACTTCAAAGATGTTCGCGCAGAGCTCAAGCATGTGTCTTGGCCGAGCCGCACACAGACTATCCTCTACACAGTGGTGGTCATGCTCGTTTCTGCAGGAGTTGCGGTATACCTCGGGCTTTGGGATTACCTCTTTTCGCTCGTGCTCAAGCAGCTCATCTAATTAACTTTTCCAACTTCGTATGTCTAAACAAGATTCATCAGTCGGCCGCGCGTGGTATGCAATACACACCTATGCGGGCTATGAAAATGCCGTTGCTCGCAATTTGCGTCAACGCATAGAGTCGCTTGGCTTGGGAGAGAAGATCTTCCAGGTAGTGGTGCCGACCGAACACACGGTAAAAATTAAGGGTGGTCGCCGCGTTGAAGAGGAGGAGAAGGTATACCCAGGCTATGTGCTTGTAGACATGATAGTGGACGACCAGTCTTGGTATGTGGTGCGCAACACTCCTCGCGTAACCGGCTTTGTAGGCTCAGGTGTTAACCCAGTGCCGCTCAAACAGTCTGAGGTAGATGAGCTTTTGGGCCGCATGCAGGCAACGCAGGGCTCGGTCAAACATGCGATCGACCTCTCAGTGGGAGACGCAGTTACCATTGTCGACGGGCCGTTTAAAGAGCTCGACGGTAAGGTAGGCGAGGTGGATGCAAGCCGCGGCAAGGTTAAGGTGTTTGTCTCGATGTTTGGTCGCGAGACACCGGTTGAATTGGACTTTTTGCAGATTAAAAGGATCTAATAAACGCATTCTGTTTAATTTATTTCGACTAAAGTCGAAATTTGCAAATTCAGATTTTTAAGGTACTATACTCACACACATGGCAAAAGAACTAGTAAAAAAGATAAAGATCATTGCTTCAGGCGGCGCAGCTGCTATGACCCCTGCTATGGGTCAGGTTTTGGGCCCAGCCGGCATTAACATCGGTGAATTCATCAAGAAATTCAACGAGGCCTCAAAGGAGATGCGCGGCGACATGGTCCCGGCGGTTATCTCGGTGTACAAGGACCGCACCTACGACTTCGTCCTCAAGACCCCTCCGGCATCTTCTCTTATTCTCAAAGCTATCGGTAAGGATAAGGGCTCTGGTAAGCCGAACACCTCGAAGGTGGGCACCATCACCAAGGCGCAGATCCAACAGATCGCAGAGCGCAAAATGGTAGACCTTAACGCAAACGACGTTGAGGCAGCGGCGAAGATCGTTACAGGCACCGCGCGTTCGATGGGCGTGGATGTTAAATAAGACTCAAA
>CAYPJX010000003.1:7522-21859 GCA_964411175.1 uncultured Candidatus Saccharibacteria bacterium
CAGTCCCAAGAAATTGTGACTGTTTTTGTTTTGGGGAATAGATACGATGTACGCTAGAGTTCCTTTCAGCCATTGGAGGTAATCATGCTGAAGCTCTATGTAGGATGCGCGCTCACCGAAGCTCCGCCCGAGTTTCGTACTAGTGTTGCAGAACTCAAGGGAGTTCTGAAGGCGCAAAAACTCAAGAACGGAGAGCCGAAATACGAAGTGCTTGAATTTCTTGGGCTTGTAAACGGCACTCCTGCCGATGTCTTTCATCACGACATCAACGAGTGTGTGGGAAAGTGTGACCTCATGCTCACGATCCATGATCACCCGTCGACTGGTCTCGGATGGGAGGCGTGCGAAGCAGTCAAGGTGCGTGGGATACCTGTGCTCGGCACGGCGCTTCTCGACCGAAAGATCACGCGGTTCGTGCTCGGTATACCCGCACACTTCAAGAATTTCGTCTTCGAACCATATCGTGACCTGCTCGAAGATGTGCCGAAACTTCTCGATAAATTTGTTGAGGAGGTAAAGGACGAAATCTGGGACCCTGAACTTGGCGGGCCACGATGGGCGTTTAGGCCAGTGCGCAGTTATCCTGATTGATGATCCAAAATAAAAAGCCCGTGCCGATATGTCGGCACGGGCACTTTTTATTTTCTTTCGAGGTCTACCCAAGTGTATTTGAGTCCGTTACTTTGTTCGCCCTGTTGCTCAAATATTTTTTTAGTGAAGTCCGCCTCATACGGAGGGAAGAATGCGTCGCCTTCTTTCTCGTCGTCGATGAGTGTGAGGTAGAGGCGGTCAACGCGGGGGAGCGCTTGCCCCCAAAGGTTTGCTCCTCCTCCTATAAATATTTCAACAGGGTCAATAGACGCTGCCTTCTCTAGCGCCTCCTCAAGCGAGTGAACTACTACTGCGCCTTCGTAGGTGTAGGAAGGGTCGCGCGTAATAACGATGTTGGTGCGCCCGGGGAGCGGTTTCCCGAGGTAGGAAACTATAGACTCAAATGTCTTACGGCCGAGTATAACTGGGTGGCCAAGCGTTATGTGCTTAAAGCGTTTTAAGTCCTCTGGAATATGCCACAGAAGTTCGTTCCCGTGGCCTATTTCGCGGTTACGCCCTATTGCTGCGACAATACTTATGCGTGCCATAGTTACACCGCCATTTTAGCCTTAATAGGCGGATGGCTCGCATAGTTTTTAAGTTCGATATCGCTTATCTTAAAGTCGTCGATGTTTTTGATTTCGGGGTTGAGCCAAAGTGTAGGGAGGGGAAGTGGCTCGCGAGAGAGTTGCTCTTTAACTGCGTCGAAGTGGTCGTGGTAGATATGCGCGTCTTGAAGAGTGAGTATGCATTCATGCGCCTTAAGCCCGGTCACCTGCGCGAGCATATGGAGCAGTAGTGCGTATGAGGCGATGTTAAATGGCACGCCGAGGAACATGTCGCAGCTGCGCTGGATCATATGGAGGCTCAACTTCCCGTCTGCAACAAAGCACTGGAACGACATGTGGCACGGCGGGAGTGCCATGTCGTCGAGCTCGCCTGGGTTCCAGGCGTTTACGATAAGCCGACGGTCGTACGGGTTGGTCTTAAGTTTTTGTATGAGCTCGGCTATCTGGTCTACGGTGGTACCGTCGGGCTTCTTCCAGTTGCGCCACTGTATGCCGTAGATACGGCCCAAGTCTCCCTTGAACTTCGACTTCGGGAGCCAGTAGGCAGCCTCTGCGTTGTCGGTCCAGATGGTGCGCTCCGACTCGTTGAGCTTCTTTAGGTCTTCGTCGCTCGCTCGCTCTTTGCCTTTCATCTGGAGGAACCAGAGTAGCTCGCTTTTGACCGCTTTGAACGCGAGCTTCTTCGTGGTCATGGCAGGGAAGCCATACTCCATGTTGAAGCGCACTTGTGCGCCGAACACGGCACGGGTCTTGCCATTGCGGCCATCGCGGTCAACGCCGTGGTCGAGAATGTGTTGGAGAACGTCTTGGTATATTTTCATAGCGTAAGGAAGATAGGGTAATAATCTGCGATGAAAATTCAGACGTTAGATCATAGACTTATTTTCTCTTCTTTTGTATATCGCGGTCAAGGTAGAGGCGAGGGAGCATCTGCTCGGGCTTCCATTGCTTTTTAAGTGCAGCAACGTTTCCTGTGGTTTGATACTTGCCGCTCTTCTCGTAGCCGTTTTCAAGTATCGGGCCCGTTTCGTAGAAGATGATCTGTGCGATGCGGCGGCCTACCACGAGCGGGATGTAGTAGTGGGAGGAGTTGTTGGTTATCTCCATGGTCCAGCGGTTTATGTATCCCACGTCGCCCCAGCCAGCACACTTGCACACCTCTATAAAAGAGCGACCGAGGCTCGAGCGCGCTTTCATCATGGTGGTTATGTGGTCGCGACCGCCTATAAACTCGTTGGTGTGGCCAAGGATAGTTTCGCCAGGCGCGAGGAGAATTATTTTGTCTTCAGGAGAGATGCCCGTAAAGTCGAACTTGTAGTCTTTGAGGACTTCTTTAGCAGCACGTGCGCGGTGCGGTTTAGTGCCCCATACGCGGTCTACATGCTTTTTGTCGTAGATGTTGTAGAGGTTTTCAAAGTGTTTGGGCGGCTGCTCTACGAAAAAATACTCGCCGAGCGTCACGTCGTAGCTTGAGGTGGCAAGGTTCTCACGTTTAAACGGCTCTATAACCACCGAGCCTTCTTTTATTGCTTCAAGGATTTTTTTATCTGAGAGTGCCATGGTCGTGTAGTGGTAGTTGGTGTATGGTTGCTGTCAGTAGCACTGTATCATGTAAGGGAAGGAAGCAAACTATGGACAAACGAGGAAAATTTATCGTAATAGAAGGCCTCGACGGCTCCGGCAAGGGGACGCAGATAAAACTCCTCAAGGAGCGCCTTCAGAGGCAGCCGGTCTTCTTTACCCGCGAGCCAGGAGGCGAGGGGAATGCACTTGCGGAGGAGATCCGCACCATGCTCCTGCGGCAAGATGGCCCTAAGAGCACGGCTCTGGCCGACTTCTACCTCTTTTTTGCGTCGCGTGCGGCGCATGTGGAGCAGACGGTAGAGCCGCAGCGTGCGCGGGGTGTGCATGTGGTCTGCGACCGTTATGCCTCCTCGACCTACGCGTTCCAGATCTACGGCGAGGAGCGTTATGGCCACAAGGCGCTCTTCGACGCCAACATGCAGAGCTTGGGTACCAACTTTTACCCGACACTCTATATTGTGCTTGACCTGCCGCCGGAGGTTGCCTATGAGCGCCGCAAAAAAGACGACGAACAGGCCAAGAGCAAATTCGACATCAAGCCGCTTTCTTACCACGAGCGCGTCCGCGAAGGGTACAAGGCTTTTGCAAAAAAGTACGGCCCTGTCGAGTTTGTCGACGCCAACCGCTCTGTAGAAGAGGTACATCAAGACGTGTGGAACATTGTTTCCCACGAATTGGGGCTCTCCTAAGCTCCGCCTGAAGAGGCGGGGCTTTTCTTTTGGTATAGTAAGGAGCCGTGGAACACTCAGAATTTTTCCCAGACAGCTTTCATTGCGTCACCATAAAAGGCCTCTACGTTAAAGACGGTAAGGTGCTTTTGGTACGCGAGCGCGAAAAACAAACTCCATGGGAGATGCCTGGAGGCGGTCTCGATTTTGGTGAGGATATTAAAGAAGGTCTTAAGCGTGAAGTGAGGGAGGAAATGGGCCTCAACGTCACTAAAATTTCAGAGAAGCCGGTGTATGTATGGACGTATAAATACCCACCCAACAGCCGCAAAGTTGGCTGGTACTACTCGTTTGTGGTGGTGTTTCGCGTAGAGTTTGAACATTTAAACATTACACCGACCGACGAATGTGAGGCAGTGGAATTTTTCTCTAAGGAAGAATTGCAGAGCCTGCCGCTTTCCGGCCAGGCCAAAAAACTCGCCGAATTGTTTGACCCGCAAGACTTTGAGAAGCCATTTTAATTACTCGTGTTACACTCTTTTGTATGATCTAGCGAACGTAGAGATTGGCCGATTACTTACTTAATGGATGAACCCATGAATCTCTACGACTTTATAAAAAAGCAGGACGAAGCGGTTTTTAAAACTATTGAAGGGGAGGAAACAAGAGAGCGCGACGGCCTCGAGCTTATCCCGTCTGAAAATTATGTCTCACGCGCGGTGCGCGAGGCACAAGGGTCTATCTTTACCAACAAATATTCCGAAGGCTACCCCGGAAAGCGCTACTACGGCGGTCAAACCTACACCGACGAGGTGGAGGAAGTAGCGAAGGAGCGCGTCAAAAAATTGTTCAACGCAGGTTTTGCCAACGTGCAACCACACTCAGGCTCCAACGCTAACATTGCTATGTACATGGCGCTTCTTGAGCCTGGTGACACAGTCTTGGGCATGGACCTCTCCCACGGTGGCCACCTAACACACGGGCACCCAGTTACGTACATCACCAAGTTCTTCAACTTCGTGCGCTACAAGATGAAGGATATTGAGACGGGGGAGATCGACTACGAAGAGATGCGCCAGGTTGCACTTCAGCACAAGCCAAAAATAGTACTTGCCGGCTTCTCTGCCTACCCACGTGAGCTCGACTATCAGAAGTTTGTCGACATTGCCCGTGAGGTGGGTGCCTACGCCGTTATGGATGCGGCACACATTGCAGGGCTCATCGCTGGTGGTGCGCATAAAAATCCGTTCGACTACGGATTCGACGTAATGACTTCGACCACGCATAAGACACTTCGCGGTCCGCGTGGTGGCATCGTACTTACCCGTGAGAGCGAGGAGATAGCAAAGAAGGTAGACAAAGCGCTCTTCCCAGGCTTCCAGGGTGGGCCGCTCATGCATGTGGTTGCGGCAAAGGCAATCTCGTTTAAGGAGGCGCTCGACCCTTCTTTTAAAACCTACGCAGCGCAAATCCTAAAAAATATGAAGGCGATGGAAGCGGTGTTGCATGAGCGTAATGTGCGGATGCTCACTGGCGGCACAAGCAACCACCTCATCTTAGCCGACGCGTTTGGCTCGCTTGGTGTTGCAGGGAAGGAGGCGCAAGACTTGCTCGATGGCGTGGGTATTACGCTTAACAAAAACTCGATAGCAGACGACCCTCGTGGCCCTATGGACCCATCGGGTATTCGTTTTGGTGCAGCAGCTATAACCACTCGTGGTTTTAAGGAAAAGGAGAGCGCGCAAGTAGCAAACCTCATGCTCGATGCGCTTGTATCAAAAGACGATCAGCAAAAACTCACCGCTATTCGCGAGGAAGTAAAGGCGCTTTCGCGCGCTTTCCCCATACCCGACTCGTTTATCTAAAATGCCTGTGCTATAGTCGCGGTGGACAGACGATCCGTCCGAAATCTCAACCTCCGGAGTGGTGAATATGAAAGCTGAACTCGCGCTTCCAACCTGGGGTGCACCAGGCACACCTGCAATTCTTCCGGAGAGGAGGTGATCTTATATCTCGTGAGTCCACCTAGGGGCTCAATCGGAGGAAACTCCGTGCTAACATCTGGGCCCGCCGCACACTGCGGCGGGCCTTTTGTTTTGTCTTGTACAATGAGCGCATGTTCAACTGGGTTCTTTCGTCATCGTTCGGTAAGCGCGCATTTGCGTTTTGGCAGAAGCACGAACATCTTATAGGGAGCGGTGCGCTCCTCATGGGCTTTTGCTTTGACCTTATTTTTGCCAATCGCCCCGACAGTGCGCCAAACAATATCCTCCTTCTCCTATATATATTCGTTGCCGGTGGGCTCATCATTGCACTCAATGTGCACAAGACGAGGGTGCTTAAGGAAAACGAACATCCAGCAGAGCCGCTCTTTCTTCTTACGGTGTTGCAATTTCTTTTTGGTAACCTCTCAAGCAACCTCCTCGTGCTCTACGGCAGAAGCGGTACCTTCGTAGGTAGCGCACTCTTTTTAGGAATCCTCTTTTTTATGCTCGTCGGCAATGAGTTTTTAAAGACTCGTTACGGCCAACTACGCTTCAACATTGCCGTGTACTACTTGCTCGTCTTCTCTTACCTTATGATAGCGGTGCCTACGTTCGTGCTCCACAGCATCGGCGTTGTCGAGTTTCTCATAAGCGGCGCAGCAAGTCTTGTTTTCATCGGCCTGTTTTTGTTTGCAGTCTATACGGTGGTCTTGCGTGGCCGCCTGCGTAAGCGACATCTTTTTGAAGTGGCACTCAACGTCTTCGGCGTATACTGCGCATTTAACATACTCTACTTCCTTAACATCATTCCTCCGGTACCACTCGGCCTTAAAGACATAGGTATCTACCATAGTGTTGAGAAGGTAACTGATGGCTACTCACTTACGTATGAAGCTCCGGCATGGTTTGCGTTTTGGCGCGCGACTGCTCCTGTATACCACTTGAACAACACTTCAAGCGCACACTGCTTCAGTTCCGTCTTTGCACCTACTGGTTTAGCTACTCCGGTGGTGCACTCGTGGGAATATTTTGATGCAAAGAAAAACGATTGGGTTACTTCGGCACGTATAACGTTTTCTATAAGTGGTGGGCGTGATGGCGGCTACCGAGGCTACTCTAAAAAGACGCTCACGCCGGGCAAGTGGAGGTGTGATGTTGAGACCGAGAGCGGCGCGCTCATTGGCCGTGCAGCCTTTACTGTCTCGAATGATGCTGCCGTGCTTCCTCTCTCTACAAAAACGCTTTAGCATAAATGCTTTTCAAACGCGCTATTTTTGTTACGCTGTGTGTGTGATCAAAGAATCTATAGAACAGGCCGTGGTGAAGGCGCTCGGGGAGGTGGGGGCACCACAGGCTTCCTTTGTTGTGTCGCGCCCAGCTTCCATGGCACATGGCGACTTTGCCACAAACGCGGCACTCGCCGCAGGTAAACTCCTTGGTAAAAACCCACGAGAAGTTGCTGAACTCCTCTCAAACAAACTCTCTGTTGAGGGAGTGGAGCGTGTTGAGGTTGCTGGTGCCGGCTTCATTAACTTCTTTCTCTCGCCTGAGGCTATCGGCCAAGAAGTCGCCGCTGCCGCTACTAATCCATCCTATGGGAACAACAAATTGTATGAGGGTAAAAAAGTAATGGTCGAATATACCGACCCCAACCCTTTTAAAGAGTTTCATATAGGCCACCTGATGAGCAATGCTATAGGCGAAAGTATTGCACGACTGCTTGAGCGCTCCGGTGCTATGGTTATGCGCGCCAACTATCAGGGCGATGTAGGACCGCATGTAGCAAAGGCACTCCATATACTGCTCGAAAAGAATATAGAAAACCCCACCATTAAAGACATCAGTGCGGCATATGTTGAAGGAGCGCGCCGCTACGAAGAAATGCCAGAAGAAAAAGCAGCCATAGACCTGCTCAATAAAAGGATTTACGAAAAGACCGACGAACGTGTTAACGCCTTGTACGAAAAGGGGAGGACACTCACACTTGAACACTTTGAAGTGCTGTATAAAATGCTTGGCACCAAGTTTGACCGCTACTACTTTGAGAGCGAGACCGCGCCCATGGGCACCAGGACGGTACGCGAGCATCCTGAGGTCTTTGTAGAAAGCGAAGGTGCAACGGTGTTTAAAGGAGAGAGCTACGGGCTCCACACACGTGTATTCCTCAACAAAATGGGTCTGCCAACCTACGAGGCAAAAGACCTGGGGCTCGTGGTTGAAAAGCAGAAGGAGAAATGCGACGAATACATTTACATAACTGCTAACGAGCAAAGCGATTACTTTAAGGTAGTGTTTCTCGCAGCGAAGATAGTATTTCCTAATATTGAAGGCAAGCTTCTGCATCGCTCACACGGCATGATGCGCTTCTCTTCCGGCAAGATGTCTTCGCGCCTGGGCAATGTCATTACCGGCGAGTCGCTCATTTTGAGCCTCAAAGAAGCAGCACAGGAAAAAATGACCGAGCGTGAGCTTCAGAATGCGGAAACGGTTGCCACCGATGTTGCCGTAGGAGCCATCAAATATACGGTACTCAAACAGGGTACCGGCAAAGATATTATTTTCGACCCGGAGAAATCGCTCTCGCTTGAAGGAGACTCGGGGCCGTACCTCCAGTACGCGCACACCCGCGCGCTCTCGCTCATCCGTGAGGCGAAGAAGGTAGGGATCAAACCATCTCTCTCTGGCACAGTTTCTCCCGCCAAGGCCGAGCTTGCACGCACCTTGCTCCATTTCCCAAATGCGCTCGCGCGCGCGGCAGGGGAACTTGAGCCACACCACGTAACTACCTTTTTGATAGAACTCGCTTCCACCTTTAACTCTTGGTATGCCGCAGAGCGGCTCATTGGGGGAGAGAACCCCGAGTTTGGCCTCATGCTCACCGAAGCGGTGGAGCGCATACTCGCTTCCGGCCTTGAGGTGCTTGGTATACGGGCTCCTGAGCGCATGTAGGTATTTTCTTGAAGAGAGGAAATTTTTGTTGCTTGGTGCTATATTTCAATTTATGTCTACGGGCGAACAAAAGCTCCTAAAAAGCGAAACCGCTAAGCGCGAGGAGGGTATTGTGGCTTTTTGGAAGCGCGAGCAGATTTTCGAAAAGAGCCTTAAGAAGGAATCTCCGAAGGGTGAATATATTTTTTACGATGGGCCGCCTTTTGCGACCGGTCTTCCTCATCACGGCAGCCTCCTTTCTTCAATAATTAAAGACGTTATACCGCGCTACAAAACCATGCGTGGCTACCACGTGCCGCGCCGCTGGGGTTGGGACACACACGGCCTTCCTATAGAGTCGCTTGTCGAGAAAAAACTCAACCTTAAAAAGAAAATGGACATCCATAACATAGGTAATGCCGAGTTCAATGAAACCGCGCGCGCTTCAGTGCTCCAGTTCGTAGACGAATGGGAGCAGTACATAGACCGTATCGGCCGCTTCGTCGACTTTAAAAATTCCTATAAGACGATGGATAACTCGTTCATCGAGTCGGTGTGGTGGGGGCTTAAAGAGCTCGATAAAAAGAAGCTTTTATATGAAGGCAGGAAAGTGCTTATGTACTGTACCCACTGCGAAACGCCGCTCGCAAAAGCGGAGATCGCGATGGACAACACGTACAAAGACATCACCGAAGAAACAGCGACGGTAAAGTTCCGCGTGCCGGAGTCGCAGATGTTCATGATCCGTGGCGCTAAAAAAGCGAACACACAAGCGGTTAAAGACTTACCGACCTACCTCCTCGCGTGGACCACTACCCCGTGGACGCTTCCTGGCAACGTGGGGCTCGCAGTAGGAAAGGACGTCGACTACGTAGTGGTTGAAAAAGATGGAGAGAATGTGCTCATGGCAAAGGCGCTCATGCCGGCAGGCGAGAATGCAGTGAGTGAGCTCAAGGGTTCCGACCTGGTGGGCTTACGCTACGAACCTCTTTTTGAAGTGGCTGCGCTGCGCTCAAATAAATCTTACAAAGTGCATGCGGCAGACTTTGTAACTACTGAAGATGGTACCGGCATCGTGCACACGGCGGTCATGTACGGTGAAGATGACTTCGAGCTCGGCAAGCGCGAGGGCATACCCATGGTGCAGCTCCTCCATGGCAACGGTACCTATAACGACAATGCACCGGAGTTTATACGCGGCGAATATATAAAGAAGGCGGAAAAGATAATAAAGGAAGACCTTGAAAAACGAGGCCTCTTGTTCGCACGCGAGAAGCATACACACTCCTACCCGCACTGCTATCGCTGTGGCACGCCGCTCATCTATAATGCGGTGTCGTCGTGGTTCATCAACATACAAAAGATAAAAAAGCAGATGCTGCGCGAGAACGAACGCATCACATGGGTGCCCGGGCACCTCAAGCAAGGACGCTTTAAGCACAACCTTGAGACCGCGCCCGACTGGACCATTTCACGCAACCGTTTCTGGGCAAGCCCTATCCCGGTATGGAAGGAAAAGGGAGGTAAAAAAATCATCACCATAGGTTCTCTCGCGGAGCTGCGGGAGAAAACACGCCGCTCGGGCAATACGTACTTTGTGATGCGTCATGCGCAGGCAAAGAGCAACGTTGATATGGTGTTCGACTCGAACGGTAGGGAAGACAATCACCTCACTCCCTTGGGTCGCGAACAGGCCCAGGCAGGAGCAGAGGAGCTTCGCCGTGAAGCAGCTATAGACCTTATCGTTACGTCGCCGTTTTTGCGTGCGCGAGAAACCGCTGACATCGTGCGCATAACGCTCGGACTCCCGGAGTCTGCACTTATGGTAGATGAGCGTCTCGCGGAAATTAAGGTCGGCCCGTACGACGGCAAGCCGGTTGAGACCTGGCGTGCATCATTTAAAGATAGGAATGAACCGTTTGTAAAAGTCGAGGAAGG
This sequence comes from uncultured Candidatus Saccharibacteria bacterium, assembly GCA_964411175.1. GTDB lineage: Bacteria > Patescibacteriota > Minisyncoccia > Phycocordibacterales > SBAW01 > GWA1-54-10. The sequence continues at coordinate 17,786 of CAYPJX010000003.1, forward strand.
TGCGGAGACCTTTACGCAGGTGCGCCAGCGCGTGGGCGAATTCCTATTTGAGATAGAAAAGCGCTACCCGAATAAAAAAATACTCATCGTGAGCCACGGCTGCCCGCTCTGGCTCATGCACACCATAGAGCGCACGCTCACACTTCAGGAGTGTGCACACGATACCATAGGGCCGAGTACGTACCTGGGGAACGCAAGCTTTAAGAAGCTCGACTTCGTATCCTACCCGCACAATAAAAACTTTGAGCTCGACTTACATCGCCCATACATAGATGAGATAGAACTCGTTGACGGTAAGGGAAGTGTGTATGAACGCATACCTGAGGTGCTCGATTGCTGGGTGGAGTCTGGGGCGATGCCTTTTGCTTCTGCAGAATATCCTCGCAAGAAGGGCACGGTAAACCCTCGCCGTTTGTTTGGCCTCTCGCCCAAAGGATACCCGGCAGACTTTATTGCCGAGTATATTGCGCAAACCCGAACCTGGTTCTACTACATGCACGCTGTGGGTGTTGCGCTCTTCGGTAGAAGCTCATTTAAAGCAGTCGTTTCAACCGGCACTATATTGGCCGCAGACGGCTCAAAAATGAGCAAGAGTAAGGGCAACTACACCGACCCGCTCCTTATGATGCATCAGTTTGGTGCAGATGCGCTGCGTTTCTACCTTATGAGTTCGGTCGTGATGAGCGGCGAAGATCTCAACTTTAAAGATGAAGAGGTGCGCGAAGCGCACAACCGTGTCGTTGGTATGCTCTGGAACTGCTACAAATTCTACGAGCTCTACAAGCATGAATATGAGGGTACGCATAATGCCGCACAAAGCCCGCACCCGCTCGACCGTTGGGTACGCTCGCGCATTGCACAAACTGTGGCAAAGATGACGGAAAGCTTGGAGGCGCTCGACACTCCTAATGCATGCAAAGCACTGCGCGCTCTCATAGACGACTACTCAACCTGGTACGTGCGTCGCTCACGCGACCGTGTTCGTGGTGAAGACAAAGAAGACAAACAGTATGCGCTCGCCGTGCAGCGCGAAGCGCTGCTTACCGTAGCCGCACTTGCTGCGCCCATCATGCCGTTTATTGCTGAAGCAGTGTACCGCGAAGTGGGAGGAGCACACGAGAGCGTGCATCTAGCTCCCTGGCCCGAGGAACAAAGCTTTGACCAAGATCTGCTTAACGATATGGAACAAGTGCGCGAGCTTGCGTCGCGCGGCCTTGAAGCACGTGAGCGTGCGGGCATACGCGTGCGTCAGCCACTCTCGACACTTACCGCCAAGTCGCTCCCGAAGGACGAAGGGTTGCGTGCAATTCTTGCCGACGAAGTGAATATTCGTGAAGTAGTAGAGAACCCGGCACTTGAAGTTGAAGTTGAGCTCGACCTAACACTCACCGACGAACTTAAAGAAGAGGGAATGCTGCGTGACCTCATGCGCCGTGTGCAAGAGTGGCGCAAGCAGGAAAAGCTTTCCATCACCGACCGCCCATCATATACCCTTATCGTGTCTGCAGATGAACGTGCGGTTGCAGAAAAAAATATCGCACGCATAGGCAAAGAAACCGGTCTCTCAAGCCTCACGGTTGAAGTACAATAGAGCACATGCATCCGCTCTTCGTGACGCGTGGCATCGTACTCAGTAAGCGCAACATAGGCGAGGCTCATACCCTTGTTACCATCCTTACCAAGGAACTTGGCCTGGTGCGTGCTAAAGCAACCTCAACCCGTGCCGAGCAGTCGAAACTACGCTATGGCCTCGAGTCGCTTACGAGCGGTCGCTACACCTTTGTTCGTGGCAGGTACGAATGGAAGGTAACCGGAGTTGAAAGCGTCTCGCGCGAGTATGTACCACATAGTGCGTCATGCAGGAGTGCATTGGGTAGAGTCTCAAAATTGCTGCTGCGCCTCGTACGTGGCGAAGGTGAGAGCAAAGAATTGTTTGAAACAGTGTCACAAGGTTTTGCACTCGTGGCCCAAACGTCTGACCAAGAACAGGTGAGTGCTACCGAGTGTGTTTTAGTGCTCAGAATACTTATGCATCTTGGTTATTTGCCGCAGACAGAAGTGTTGCAACCATTTACTGAAGGAGCCATGCATACCTCAGTCGAAACGCTTCGTGGGCGGGCGTCGCACGCGTTTCTTATACGTGCTATTAACGAATCGCTTATGCAAACCGGCTTGTAGCTTGTTTGTTATACTGAACACATGAGTCATGACGACAAGAGCGGGGTAGACAAGCTCAAAGACAAACTCTATTCAAGGCAGTCTTCGCCTATACCCGAAGATATTCGTACACCGCTCCCACAAGCACCTCAACAGGAGGATGTCCCTGTTACCTGGAAGCAGGGAGAGGAAGTGCTGCGGCAGCCTGCTCCCTCACTTGCACCACAAACAAAAAAGGGTATGTCATTCACCACTAAATTTTTTCTTGCATCAGTCGCCTTCTTTACTATAGCTACCTCTATAGCGGCGTATGTATTTTTCAACGGTGGTAATCTTATTTCGCCGCAGAATATAGACTTGCAGATAGTGGCTCCTTCACTAGTAGATGGTGGCAAAGCCTCAACCTTTGAGATAATCGCACGCAACCGCAACCAGTCTGAACTCGTGCTGGTCGACATGATCATCGACTATCCCGATGGTACACGTAGTGTTAAAGACGCAACAGTGCCACTCATGCACGAGCGACAGTCTATAGGTGCTATCAAAGTGGGCGAACAGATAAAACGCACCGCCTCGGGCATATTTTATGGACAAGAAGGTTCAAAACAGTCACTTAAGGTAACACTCGAATATAGTGTCACTGGCTCGAACGCAGTCTTTCAGAAGCAAGCGCAGGCAGACTTTACCGTAGGTTCCTCACCAGTCTCGCTCTCGGTAGATGTACCGTCGGAAGCTATAGCAGGAGATAACTTTCCTATAAAAGTAACGGTGCGTTCAAACGCAGCGACCCCTATCAATAATGTGGTTGTGCAAGGGCAGTACCCATTCGGTTTTTCTATAACGAGTGCAGACCCGAAAGCCGATGCAGGTAACACCTTCTGGCGTCTCGGTACCCTTACTCCGGGCGAAGTTGAGACTATTACCCTCCGTGGTTCTATCCAAGGTCAAGATGGGGACGACCGCGTATTCCGTTTTGCAGTTGGCTCAAACAGCGACCAAACTGACACCACTATCAAAGTGCCGTTCCTTACCGTGCCACAGTCGCTCACGGTCCATAAGCCGTTCGTGAGTGGCACCATTACGCTCGAAGGACAGACCGGAAAGACCGTCTCCATTACTCCGGGGAGGACCCTCCAGGGTACGGTGCATTGGGAAAATAATTTGAGTGATGCGCTTTCCGATGTTGAACTTACGCTCACGCTCAGCGGTCCTGCACTCGATAAAAATTCTGTAAGTGGCTTTAACGGTTTTTATCAATCCTCAAACTCAAGCATCATTTGGACCAAGGTGCAGGATCCGAGCTTAGCAAATGTGGCACCCGGCTCTGATGGTGACTTCCAATTTTCATTTTCAAGTCTGCCGGCAGGTGCTGGCAATGTGCTCATAACCAACCCGACCATCAACCTTAACCTTGAGGTGCGCGGCACGCGCCAAGGAAACAATGGTTCGGTACCCGAAACCATCTCAAGCGCAGCGTCACTCTCGGCACAGCTCTCCTCCGCAGCAACACTCTCGGCACAAACGCTGCATTACACCGGCGCGTTTACCAACATTGGGCCTATGCCTCCGCGCGCCGAGACCGCAACTACCTACACGGTTGTATGGACAGTTAAAAACGCTTCGAACGCACTTGCTAACACAGTGGTGTCTGCAATACTCCCACCGTACGTGCAGTTTGTTTCAGCAGTGCCAGGTGAGGGGGTCACCTACGATGCTGCAAGTAGAACGGTCAAATGGCCAGTCGGTGAGCTTAAGGCGGGGGTTGGGTATACGCTTTCTTCACGTCAGGCAGCGTTCCAGGTCACGCTTGTGCCGAGCACCTCACAAGTAGGGCAAATTCCGCAGCTAACCGGCGTAGCCACGCTAACCGGCCAGGACCGCTTTGCCCAGGTGCAGGTGACGTCGCAGGCACAAGCT
>CAYPJX010000004.1:0-7239 GCA_964411175.1 uncultured Candidatus Saccharibacteria bacterium
GTACTCTCAGCAGAGATACCGGGCCTCTCAAGCTTGGGTACGGTAGGTTTTGAAGCGTGGGACAAAACCCCTGAGTCTTCGCCCCACACCATTCATGCGTTTGAAGTGCGGCAGCTGCTCGGTGAGTAGTGCGATTATTTTCTAACCCTCTTTAGTATCAGTATGACTTTCCGCTCTGTGCTTCCCATTCTCGCGCTCGTGCTCATGTTTGCTCCTGCAGTGTCTTTCGCTGCGTCGGGCCCTAACCTTATAAGCAACCCTTCTGTTGAAACCGGCACCACGGGGAACCCAACCTCCTGGAGCAAGAGCCATAAGGCGGCAAATACTACCACCTTTACCTACCCGGTTACGGGTTACAACAGCACCAAGGCGCTCAAGGTGCAGGTAACGCGCCAAGCAGTTTCAGGAGATGAAGGCTGGTACTTTGCTGAAGTGCCTGTCACACCGGGTAAAACGTACGTCTTTAGCGACTCCTACATAGGCACCGTGCGCTCGTACCTCTCGGTGCGCTACCGCATGAGCAATGGTACGTTTGTATACTCGACCACCACCTCAGTGGCAGCGTCGAGTGCATGGAAGACCGCAACCTTTACCATCGTGCCTCCCGCAAACGCAACCGCAGCAACAGTGCTACATGCGCTTAAGAGCAATGGTGTGCTCACCACCGACAACTTCTCACTCACCGAGACGCTCCCCACAACACCGGCACCGGTTTTGGCTCCCACCTGCACGTTAGTGGCTAACCCTACGTTCGTTGCGAGCGGCAGTTCAAGCGTGCTTTCGTGGACAACAAAAAATGCAACTACGGTATCTATAAATAACGGCGTTGGTTCTGTGGCGACATCAAGCGGCACCACGAGTGTCTCGCCTGTGGCAACCACCACCTACACCCTTACAGCAAGCAGTAATGCAACCACAACCACTGCCACCTGTGCAGCTACGGTTGGTGTGTTTACGCCGGTAGTGGTGCCGCCCGTTATAACCCCAACTACCACTCCCACCACTACGCCGCCAACCACTGCTCCTAACCTCGTCACGAACGGCAACCTTGAGCTCGGCAGCGCCAATGCACCGACCGGTTGGGGTGCCAACTACTGGGGCGCGCTTACCGCAACCTTTACCTACCCAGTAGCGGGGAAGAACGGCGGCAAAGCGGCTAAGGTTGCCATCACTAAGTACACAAGCGGTGATGCTAAGTGGAGCTTTAACCATGTGCCGGTCTCAAGCCACACGCTCTACACCTTTACCGAGGACTACCACTCGACCGTTAAGAGTAACCTTACGGTCGAGTACAAGATGCAAGACGGCAGCTACCAGTACCAGTGGATGGGCGACGCGCCCGTGGCACTTAACGGGAGCAGCATTTCAATACCCATAACCGTGCCTAAGGGTGCGGTTTCGCTTTCTGTGTTTCATTCGATAACTGCTGTCGGCGCGCTTACGATAGACAACGTATCGCTCGTGGCGCAGCCTGCGAACCCGTTTGTAAACCCAATGGTGAGCTTTGTGTTTGATGACGGCCTGTCTTCTCAGTACCAAAACGCACTCCCTATACTCACTGCGGCAAACATGAAGGCAAGTTTCGGTATCATCACGACCGAGCCAGCAAGTGGAAACACAAGCTATATGACCTGGGCGCAGATAAAAGACTTGGCTACCAAAGGCCACGACATTGGCAACCACACCCGTACACACGCAGCACTCACCACGCTTACTGCTACACAACTACAAGATGAAGTTTCAGGTGCGCGTAGCGACCTCTTGGCACAGGGCATCACACCAAACTCATTTGTGTACCCCTATGGCGATACAAACGCTACCGTAGAGGCTGCAGTTAAAAACGCCGGGCACACCGTTGCGCGTGGTAGCTACTACGGTCTCAATAGCCCAGCGAGCAGCCGCTACAACCTCATGGATATTCGCCTCGACCAAACTTCAGACCTCACCACCATCAAGACCTACATCGACCAAGCAGTTGAAGATAAGCGTTGGATAGTGTTTGAGCTCCATGATGTGGTTGTTTCTGGCGGCGACGAGTACGCTATTACTCCAGCCTTCCTTCAGTCGGTCACCGACTATGTGGCTTCAAAGGGTCTTACCGTGGTAACACTCGCACAGGGAAGCAGCCAGCTCTCGCAGTAACGCGTTGCTTGAAATATCTGTTGTAAAGCGTAGGATGACCTCGGCGTCAGACTAGTTCTTCACCATATATCGCAACAAAAGGAGGTGCTACATGTGTGGCATCGTTGGTATTATCGGCACCGAGCCGGTGGCTGGCCGCATGGTCGACGCGCTGAAGCGCCTCGAGTATCGCGGGTACGACTCTGCGGGCATTGCAACGCTCGACCAGGGTGGCATTTCCCGCCGCCGGGCCGAAGGCAAGCTCCAAAACCTCAAGACCAAGCTCGACATCGAGCCGCTTCAGGGCACTATCGGCATCGGCCATACCCGTTGGGCTACCCACGGGGCGCCGACCGAGAACAATGCCCACCCGCACGCCACCGACAAAGTGGCTGTGGTGCACAACGGCATCATCGAAAACTTTCGCGACCTCCTCGAGGACCTCGCGAAGGACGGTTACCTGCCGAAGACGCAGACCGACACCGAGTCGGTGGCGCTCTGGGTCACCCGCGAAATCGATCGCGGGCTCGACCCGGAAATGGCAGTAGCTCGCACGCTCAAGGAACTGCACGGGGCGTTCGCGCTCGCGTTCATGTTCAAGGGCTACCCGAAGCTCCTCATCGCCGCCCGTCATGGTGCACCGCTTGCGGTGGGCTATGGCGACACGGAGATGTATCTCGGCTCCGACGCAATGGCGCTTGCGCCGTTTCCGTCGAGGTTGACCTACGTGCTCGACGGCGACTGGGCGGTTATCACCCCCAAGGGCGTCGTCATCCGTGACGGCACCGACTCTGTCGTCCGCCGCGAAATGCTGGTAAGCCAGGCGTCGGCCCTCATGGTCGACAAAGGCAACCACCGGCATTTCATGCAGAAGGAGATCTACGAGCAGCCCGAAGCTATTTCGCACACGCTCAGCCACTACGTGGACATGGGCGAGCGGAAGGTCTTGCTGCGCGAAGAGCTGCCGTTTCACTTCGCTGACGTGGAGCGGCTGACCATCTCGGCATGCGGCACCGCCTACTACGCGGGGCTCGTTGCTAAGTACTGGTTCGAGAAGTATGCAAAGCTTCCGGTCGACGTGGATGTCGCCTCGGAGTTTCGCTACCGCGAACCGCCGCTTGCGAAGGGGGGAGCATCGCTCTTCATTTCGCAGTCGGGCGAGACCGCCGACACGTTGGCGGCACTGCGCTACTGCGCCAAGGAAGGGCAGTACGTGATGTCGCTCCTCAATGTGCTGGAGTCGACCGTCGGCCGTGAGTCGCAGGTCGTGTTTCCGACCCTGTGCGGGCCGGAGATCGGTGTGGCGTCTACCAAGGCGTTCACCTCGCAGCTTGCGGCACTCGCGTCTATCGTGGTTGCCGCGGGTGTTGCTCGTGGTGCGCTCAGCTCCGAAGAAGAGCATGAGCTCGTGGAGTCGCTCGCCGGTCTTCCCGGAGCGGTTTCTGAGGTGCTCAAGCTCGAGCCGCAGATCGAGAAGATCTCCAAACGCCTCGCCAAGGCTAAGGATGTGCTCTATCTCGGCCGCGGGCAGATGTGGCCCATCGCCATGGAAGGTGCGCTGAAGCTCAAGGAGATCAGCTACATCCATGCCGAAGGCTATGCTGCCGGCGAGCTCAAGCACGGACCCATCGCTCTCATCGACGAGGCGATGCCGGTCATCGTGGTGGCGCCGAGCGACACCCTCATGGAGAAAACGCTCTCCAACATGCAGGAGGTTGCCGCACGCAATGGGCAGATCATCCTGATCACCGATGCGGACGGCAGGAAAGCTGCAGGACCCAACGTGACCGACATCATCGAGATCCCGAAGGTTCACCCCTTCGTGGCCCCGATCCTCGCGGTCGTTCCCGAGCAGCTCATAGCCTACCACACGGCGGTTGAAAAGCGGATGGATGTCGACCAGCCGCGCAACCTTGCGAAATCTGTGACCGTCGAATAGCCCCTCTCTTCGACGTTCGTGGGTAGCCCGCAGCGCTTTGCAAAAAGTGCTGCGGGTTTTAATTTTTACAAAAATAATTTTGAAATTATTTTCAAAAAATATTTTTTGTGCAACAAAAAATAATATTGACGCAAGATTTGTTTTTAATCTCGAATACTTTTTTTACACGCAATATCTCTTTATTTTTCGTACATATCCACAGTTTGAAAAAAATTTTGCAAAAATTTCTGCGCAAAAATATTTTTTGTGAGCTACGATGCGGGCATAGCTTCAATCGTTGAAGCAAAAAGTTAGAACGTGCGAGCATTACAAATAATTTCCGTAGGGAACAGACAGGGAAATATGTTTCCGTATGAGTGCAAGAGCTCGAGTGTTCGGTTTGTGAAGGTTTGTACGCAGCGCGCGTAGCAAGCTTTCTTTGTGCTGTGTGCATGGTCGATGCATCAGCGTTTGTTTCTTTGTGCGTATTACAGGAATTACAAATAAATACTAAACAATTATGAAACGACTAGTTCTCATGGCAGCAAGCCTCGCCGTTTTCGGAGGGGCAGCATATTATGGCTCAACAGGAGCTTTTTTTAGCGATTCAGAGACTTCAACTGCTAACGTTTTTACCGCTGGTTCGGTAGATCTTACGGTAGATAGCCAGGCTCATTATGCGGGTTTGGTTTGTGTTATTGATGGTCAGGGTCCTGCGTATCACTGGGTACAAGATGGTAGTGCAACAGTTACTCGCCCTGATCTTCTAAATACCGCGTGTTCAAATTCATGGGCAGCTACTGACCTTGGTCCAACAAATAAATTCTTTAACTACTCGGATGTAAAGCCGGGAGATCTTGGTGAAAACACCATCTCACTCCATGCAACAAATGACTCATGGATGTGCGCGGATCTTAAAGTGACCTCAAATATTGATGGCGAAAGTGGACCTACTACTATTGCAAGTAGTTACAATACTAGTTTTGAGCCAGCAACATTTGCACCTGGAAATATAAATCTTCAGGGCGGCTGGGCTAAAACTGGTCCGTATGACGTGGCAATAAGTAATACAAATATCCCTGGAACTTTTGGAACTCAAAGTCTGAGAATTTCTGATTCTGTAACCAGTGGTTCGTTTGGTGACCAGACTTTCTCTCCTTCTTTGACGAATGAAGCAGGTGAGGATGTTGATGCAGTAAATGATGGTATGTCGGGTGGAACTAGACAACCTCACTTTGAGGCACAGTTCGATATTGCATCTGCACTACCTGCTCAGGAACAGACCGGGCTTCACATGGTGGTTTCGCCAGACCGAGGCGACGGTGCACGCATGAGTTATTTGCGCTTTGAGGACCAGGCAGATGGTATTCATGTGTTCTTCTACGACGTCCAGGGTGTGAACGTTGGGTTCCAGGTTGCAAACTTTGTTGAAACTCCAGTTGCAACCATTACGCGTGCTCCACACACAATCAAACTAACCATGGACTTTGTTCCTGGCCCAAGTAATGACGTTGTGAAAGTGTACGTCGATGGAAACTTAGTGCACACGGGTACAAGCTGGGAAAACTATTACCGCTACGATACCGAGTCACAGCCTAATGTAAGTTATGCAAATAAGACTCGTACAGTTGATTCGCTCTTGTTCCGTGAGTCTTCGACAGCAAATGTAGCAAATGCAGGAAACGGATTCTTGGTAGACAATCTCTCGATGACATCAGGTACTGTTGCTGCTGCTGGTGCGTTTGCAGATGGTATTCAGTTTGCTTCTTGGATTGACAACGCGTCAACAAGCGGTGCAATACCGGGTGACAACATCCATCAGGCAAGCGAGCCGTTGATCTATGGTCCGGCAGCGTTTGGTGCTACTGCTACTACCACGCTCGCTCTCGCAGATGCAGCACATGGTTCTGCCTTTAGTTCGAGTGGTACTCACTATGTCGGTCTTGCATGGTGTGCTGGTGCGATGTCGGTTAATGGTGGTACGGGTGCGATAACCTGCAACGGTGCAACCATGGGTAATGAAGCACAAAACGACTCTATGACCGCAGACATAACATTGCGTGCAGAACAGTCTCGTAACAACAGCACCTTCCTCTGTAATCCTCAGGATCAATAATCATTCTTAACCCTCCCGTATGAAAAAGATTATTCTGAGCCTCGGTTCGATGCTCTTCGCTGGCGCGGTGTTAGCCGGCGGTACTGGAGCGTTCTTGGGTGACAGCGAGACTTCAACGGGTAACACGTTCGCAACGGGCGTCATCGACCTCAAGGTCGACAACGAAAGCTATGTCACCGACAACGACGGCAAGCTTGTCTTCAGCCCCACCACCTCTTGGGCACTGAGTTCCTTGGCAGGCAAGCTCTTCTTCAACGTCCTCGACATAAAGCCGGGCGATGTAGGAGAAGACACGATAAGCCTCCACGTTAACACCAACAACGCGTGGGCCTGCATGAATGTCACCACCACCGCAACTCCGGAGAACGGTCAGCCCGACCCGGAAGTGGCGGTCGACCCGACCGCAGGGGTCAACGATGGCGAGCTCCAAAATAATCTCTACTTCGCATTCTGGGCAGACGACGGCGACAACGTCTTTGAACAGGGCGAACAGATATTCAAAGAAGGGCTCACCAAAGACATCTTCAATGGGCAAAACTGGGTACTTGCCGATGCAAGCAAAAACATCTGGGGTGGCACCGGCCCTATACTCGCCAACTCCGTTAAGTACATAGGCAAGGCATGGTGCTTCGGCACTATGGGCAAAACACCTAAGACACAAGACGGGCTAGGCAAGACCGGCAGCAACGGCCCCTTGGTGCGCGGTACCGGCTTCTCGTGCGCCGGGCAAGACGTTGGCAACATAGTGCAGAGCGACGGCATAAAGGCGGACGTGAGTTTCTCTGTGGTGCAGTCGAGGAGCAATGCTTCCTACCTGTGCTCAGGCTTAGTGCAGGGTAGTAGCACCGAGCAAACCACCACTTCAACGCTCTTTTCCGACAACTTCAACATCTCGTGCAAAGACGGAAAAGACTTCAACAAGATAGACAACGCCAAGTGGGACACCACCGGCAAGGTCTTGGGTGAAGACTGGGGTGGGGTGCAGGGCATGGTTGCCTTCATAAAGGGCACCGGCAGCATCACCACCGCCAACTTCTCTACCACGGGGTACCACACTATTACGCTTAAGTACGACCACAACCTC
>CAYPJX010000004.1:7249-8045 GCA_964411175.1 uncultured Candidatus Saccharibacteria bacterium
GGGTGCACCAGCAACGCTCACTGTTGCCTACTCGGTGAATGGTGGCAGTACGTGGACGACGCTTGAGAGTGTAACGGTAGACTCTAACACCACTACCAAGACCTGGAGCCTCTCGCCCTCGGCCGACAACAAGGCACAGGTGAAGGTACGCTGGAGCTTCCAGGCGACCAACAGCAGCGACCACGCGTATATAGACAACGTCAGTATTACCGGAGTGAATCCGTAACAGAACCACCATGAAACGCATTATTATCAGTCTCGCGCTCATCCTCGCGGCCGGCGGCACACTTGCCGCCGGGTCGACGGGAGCTTTCTTCTCGGACACCGAGGTGTCGAGCTCCAACGTCTTCACTGCAGGGTCTATCGACCTTAAGATAGACCACAGTCTCTCGACCTATAACGGCAATGCCGTAGCGCAAGAGCTCGTAGTGGTGTCTGACCCGCAGACCACCTTCGTGGGTGCTGACGCTACTTCAGGCAACGCGGTCAACCTTTCCTTTGTGCACCCAGGGTGGACGGCTCCTATAACTGGTGCCAACTGGATATGGGCAACTAACCCGGTTTCAAGCCCGGGCACCAACCAGACCTACACCTTCACGCGTACCTTCAACTGGAGCGGCGTCGTAACCTCGGCGTACATTGAGTTTGCGGCAGACAACTACTTCCATGTTGAGGTGAACGGCAACGTAGTGGGCGACAACCACAGTCTTGTAGTCGACAACTTCCAGCAGGCGCATCACACTGACATCACTTCGTATATCGTACAGGGTGTAAACACCATTACGATCATCGCCGA
>CAYPJX010000004.1:8055-18068 GCA_964411175.1 uncultured Candidatus Saccharibacteria bacterium
CCGAAAACGAGCATGTTGACGGCGCAGATGCTGCAGGCAACCCGGCAGGAGTTATCTTCAAAGCAGTGGTTGCGGGCTTAGCAGCAAACCCCAACCCGATAGACCTCTCGGGTCAGCCTTTCTGGAGCTTCGACGACGTAAAGCCGGCCGACCAAGGCCGCGACGTCTTCTCGCTCCATGTCGACACCAACGACTCATGGGCATGTATGATAGTCAGCAACATCGCTAACGAAGAAAACAATCGCATCGAGCCTGAGACGACCGCTGGTGACAGCACCGACGGCCCGGGCAACGGCGAGCTAGGGCAGTTCCTCCATGTGTTCCTCTGGCACGACACCAACGGCGACGGTGTCTTCAACCCGCCGACCGAAAGTGTGATAACTCCACTTACCGGCTTCGCTCTTACGAGCCCCGGGCCGGTTAACTACCCCGTACACGATTCAGCGAGTGGCAACGGTGTGCTCTCTGGAGGTGCTACTGAGTACGTGGGTGCGGCATGGTGCGCAGGCACCATGTCTGTCGACGGAGGCTCAGGTGTGGTCACGTGCGACGGCAATACGCCTAACATCAACCAGTCGCAGACCGACTCCACGACCGCAGACCTCACGTTCTATGCAACGCAGAGCCGCAACCAACCTAACTTCACTTGTGCATCGCTCAACCTATAACCACTAGTACGCACGCATGAAAAAAATACTAACGACAACCTACTTCGCCACCATCGTTACAGTCGGGCTCATCGGCCTCCTGTTTGTGGCGACACTCTTGCCGATACCTGGCAACGTTAAGGTAAAGGTCGTGAAGTCGGGCTCTATGGAGCCAGCAGTGCATGTGGGCTCTATCGTGGTTATCAAACCCGCAGCTAGTTATGGTGTGGACGACATCATAACCTTCGGCAAAGACACCAAAACCCAAATACCAACGACGCACCGCATTGTGCGGGTAGAGGGCGAAGGCGCTTCACAGCGTTTTGTCACCAAGGGCGATGCAAACGATGCCGAGGACAATACTTCAACGCCGCTCTCTGAAGTGCACGGCAAAATGCTCTTTACGGTGCCGTACTTGGGTTACCTTCTTGCGTTCGCACGCACCAAGCTCGGGTTCTTTATCTTGGTGGGGCTTCCGGCGCTCGCGGTCTTTCTCGAGGAAGGGCGCTCTATAGTAGCGGAGCTTCGCCGCTCGTGCCGCCGTAAGGCAGTGCAAGCTAGAGAAGAGGTTGAGGAGGAAGCTGCACCTGCACCCCAAGCGTTTTCTCGCCGCAAGGTTATGGGTGCCTTTGGCGTCTTGGCGGGTGTAGGTGTGGTCTCTGCGGCAGGCTTCTTTGGTGGTACGCTCTCGTACTACTCCAACTCCGCCACCTCGCACGGCAACACCATGCGCGCGGGAGAGTTTATGGTAAACCCACCGAGCATTCCACAATCCTTCAGTGTCTTGGTGTCGGAGCCTCTCGTGGTGGTTGAAGAACCTCCACAAGATACGCAAGACATTCCGCCGGTGGATACGCCACCGCTTGATATAGAGGTTTCAAGCGAAGTAGTAGTAAACGAATAATAAAAACCCCGGAATATCCCGGGGTTTTTATTTCATCATTTCTTCTATTATGTTTGCTGTTTCGTCTGGCCCAAACACCTCAATAGTGTGTATGCCAGTTTGCTTCACCACAGAGTCATTGCCGCCGTCTTCAAGCGCGTCTCCTATAAAGAGCATTTCTGCCACTGAAATCTGTATCATCTCAACCAAGCGGCGTATACCGTAGGCTTTGTCGACCCCTTTTTGGGTGATGTCGACCGTGGTCATACCGCTCGCGCTTACCGAGAAGTCGGGTATGCGCTTTATAAGCGCTTCGCGTATCTTCCTCTTTTTCTCACCAGTAGGGTCCCACGCTTTCTTTGCTTCAAGCGGTGCTTGCTGGCCAAGCCCCGAGAAGGAGATCTGTGCGCCGCGGTCCTCGATGCGCTCACCCCACACCTGCTCGTTGGCATCCACAACCCTCGCTTCTTCAAGCGACTCTTTTATTGCCTGCATAATGCGCCCTTTTTCAAAGAGGTTGAAACTACGGTCATATTTTATGACCCAGGAGCCGTTTTCATACGAGTAGCACTGTGCCGCGTTAGTGGGGAAGATAAAGAGGCGGTTGAGGTGCTCAGTTTCTGGAATGGCGGGCAAGAATTGCTTTTCAAATTGTGCAAACGATGCACCCGACATCACTGCCACGTATACGCGGCTCAGGAGGCGTGCCAAAAGTTCTCCCATTTCAGGAGAAAGACGCTGCTTGCTTTCAGCAAGCGTACCGTCGAGGTCAAATGCAATAAGCTTCGCATGGTCTTTCATGTTTACAGCAGGTTATCCGGCAGGAGAATCTTAAGAAGTTTTTTAAGCGAAACTTTTGCCACACCAAGTACGGTGTCAGCGCCACCGTAGTACACCAGTATGGTGTCGCCGCGCAGTACTGCACCGCAGGAGAAGACCGCGTTCTTTACCACGCCCACACGCTCATACTCCTCAAGCGGTTCCAAAATATTGTCGACGCTCCTGGAGATGATGACCGAAGGGTTTTTAAGGTCGAGCAGTACCGCGCCTAAGCGGTAGGTCGCTGTCTTTGAAACACCATGGTAAATAAGCAACCAACCTTTCTTGGTTTTTATGGGAGGTCCGGCAATGCCTACTTTAACGCTGTCCCACATGCCGGGGCGCGGACCCATGATCTCCATACAGCGCGTAAGCCTGCTCTTGCTGAAGTCGAGCGAGTCGAGAAAGTCTGCGCAGATGAGTGGGTCTATGCGGTGTATCCACATGTACTGCCCGCCTATTTTCTCGGGCAAGAGGCATGCGTCTTTGTCGGCAACGTAGTCGGGTGTGGCAAGCACCGGCTCTGCCCACTTACTCCAGCGCTTGGCGATGAAGTCTTTTACGCTTATCGAGGTGAGTGCCACGCGCGGCGGCCGTACGCCATCGTACGCGGTGTATACCATATATATAGTGGAGCCTATCTTGGTGAGGCGGGGGTCTTCGCAGCCAGAGTTACCGGTGGGGCTTCCTTTCTTCATTTCAAACTCAGCACGGGGCACATAGGCAGGCACTGAGTCGCGCTCAACTATTTTCGTACCGTTTTTGGTCGAAGCGTAGCCTATGACCGAGGTGTTTTCGTCGCCCATCGCTCGGTAGAGGATGTGTATGGTGTCATCGAGCTCTATCGTTGCTGCATTAAACACAGACGTTTTTTCCCATGCATTTTTCTCTGACGGCCTGAGTATAGGGTTTTCCTTGGCGCGCACCGCAAGCTCAACACGCTTCTCCGGGAGCATTGCTGAAAGGAGGTCGGGTAAGTTGAGTGATGCCTTTGCACACACCGTGTCTGCGGCACCGTAGTAGATATCCACTCGGTCATTCTCGTGTAGGAGTGCTCCTGAAGGGAAGACAATGTTAGGTACCATGCCGTAACGCTCGTAAATTTCCTCGGGCACCATGATAGGGCCTTTTGTTTTACCCACTATCTGGTGGGGGTCGCTAAGGTCGAGCAAAAGTCCTTCTATACCAAATACGCGCTCACCTCCACCAAAGTAGTTTTGGATGTATGAGTAAAAGAGGAGCCAGCCATACGGAGTTTTTATCGGCTGCGAACCCACTTCTACATGGTCGTGGTCGAAGCGCAGTGGGTTTATGGTGTGTGAGTCTATCTCGCTGTGCCATTTCTCCCAGAAAGCGAGGTCCCAGAGTTCTTCTATATGGTCGCATTGCGCCACTGCTATTTTTGCCGGCGGCTCGTCAGTGTGTGCAGTGAGGAGCACGGTTATCTTGCCACCGATGCGCTCGGGGAACAGAGTCATCGCCTTTGCGTTGAAAGGGGTAATGAGATGACGCTCGTCTACATGCTCAAGGTCTTTGGAAATAGCACAAGCAACCTTTATGTTTCCCGGACCAAAGGGCTGTCCGCCAAGAGCAGTGTAAAACACGTAGTACTTACCCTCAAAGAAGGTGACCCGCGGGTCTTCACAGCCATACTGCTCCCACGCTTCTTCGGGGATTATAAACTGCCTGCGGTTTTGGAAGTGGCGACCATCGAGTGAGATAGCTTTCCCAATGGTTGAGAGGCCAGCTGGGGTCATGAGCGTATCTGGTTTACCAAGTGCGCGGTAAAAGACATGCGTGATGTCGCCCTGCATAACTGGCGAAGGGTTAAATGTTGCCTGCGCCTCCCAGTGTTTGTCGGCTATAGGAGAGAGAAACGGGTTGTGGGTGCTTCGACGTAGTACGTACATAAAGTGTTAGATATTAACGCGCTCGAGCACCACGTGCTCATTATTAGTAAGTTTTCGCAGGAAGTCTCTGAGGTTTGCGCGTGCCACCGCTATATGTTTGTCGCCGCCGCCGTAGTACACCAAGAGGTCGCGGCCCACTACCACTGCTCCTGTTGCCATGACCACGCCAAACTTCCATTCGTTTTCGTACCACTCCTTAGGTTCGAGTATTGGGTTGTTAGCACGGAAGAGTATTTTGGTCGGGTCTTTAAGGTCGAGGAGCATTACACCCACTTTGTAACCAACATCTGGGTTTGCTGGGTCCATGCCGTGGTAGAAAAGCAACCAACCCTCGCTCGTTTTGATCGGGGGTGCGCCTGCGCCACGAACCGACTTATCCCAGTGTTCGGGCCTGCCATCGCGGTTGTATCGGCTTTGTATAAATTTAGTACCGTCGAACTCGTCGAGTGAGTCGACATATTCGATAGAGAGCTTTGGTGGCGAGATGCTATGCAGAAAAGCATACTTGCCATTTATCTTCTCAGGGAAGAGCACCCAGTTTTTGTGGATTTCATTTGGAGGTGAGAGGAACTTCGGGTTTTGCCAGTTCCACTCCTTGTTGTGGAAGTGGTCTGCGAGGATAGAGTTTATAGCCATACGTACAAAACCCCAGCCGTCGAAGGCAACGAAGGTCATGTGTATCTTGCCATCTATCTTCACCATGCGTGGGTCTTCACAGCCGCCCCAACCACCGCCTGAAGCGTAGTGGAAGGTGCTGTAGGAAAGCGGCCCGTAGACACGCTTGCGCTCCGGTATACCGAAGTCGCGTGTTGGTGCGTAGACCGGCTCCTTGGGGCGAATGTCGAAGTGCAGGCCGTCGCGGCTTGAAGCGTAGCCGATGCGAGAGATGCCGTCTGCACCCATGGCGCGGTAGAGCAGGTGGACACGGCCGCGGTCATAAAGTGCCGCTGGGTTGAAAACCGCTTCAGACTCCCACCATACATCTGGGCGTGGGAGCAGTACTGGGTTGCCACCATGACGCTTGAGCGCAAGTGGGCGCTTAACCTCAAGCCACCAGAAGATAAGGAGTGCGATGGCACCCAACCCCAGGAGTACGAGCGCAATAACGAGCCCCGTGCCGGAAACGGCAACTCCTGCAACGGTGATTGATGCGTTAAATATCGAATCCATGGAACTCAAACACTACGAACGGCCATACTTGTCCGCCAAGCGAGTAATATCGCTTTCGTCAAATACTCCGTATGCTATTTCAAGAAATGTGCATGCTTCGCTACCCGCCTCAAGCCTGTGCTGAGTTTCTTTCGTTATGAAAAAGTTGTCGCCAGGTTGTGCGTGGTGGACTGTGTCTCCTACGGTCACTTGTGCGCTGCCGCGGAGTATGTGCCAGAACTCTTCGCGGTGAGCATGTGTCTGTAAACTAAACGCTTGCCCAGCATTTACCGTGATTATTTTTACGGTACTTGGCTCGTTGAGCGTAAAGCGCTCAAACATACCCCAAGGCCGCTCATCTCTTTCGTAATGAGTACTACCGTCCATGCCCTAAATAATACTATAGCTATTGGCTACAATAGGTATTTTTTGCCTCTATGTGTGTAAAAAAGTGGACAACTTTAAAAGAAAACGACCCAGAAGAGCAGTGCGAGCGCTATGCGGTACACACCGAACGCTATAAACGAGTGGTTGCGTACAAATTTGAGCAAAAACTTGATAGAGAGAAGTGCAACTATAAACGAAACAACAAAGCCAACCGAAAGCACCCCGGCTTGCGACGCACTGAATGAAGATGCGTTTTTAAGGAGGTCGAGCCCTGTTGCTGCCAGCATGGTGGGTACTGCAAGGAGGAATGAAAACTCAACAATAGTGGTACGAGGCAAACCCATAGCGAGGCCTCCTATAATGGTTGCTGCTGAGCGAGAGGTGCCAGGGATTATTGCGAGCGCTTGAAAGAGGCCGATGAGAAAAGATTTTTTATATGAAATATGTTCCGGACTCAGGTGTTCTTTGGATGGTTGGTGTCGTGTCATGAGCTCAAACGCAATAATGACCACTCCTCCAAGGAAAAGTGCCCAGAGGACAACCGTCTCGTTTCCTATGAGGTAGGTTTTTATAACCTGGTAGAGTGCGAGCCCAATGATGCCGGTTGGTATAAACGCAACGACGAGGCGCTTGAGCAAGGCGACATTCAGGAATGACCTCCAGTAGAGCGCTACGACCGAGAGTATGGCACCGAGCTGTATGATGATCTCAAAGCTTTTAGTAAATTCATCTTGCGAAACGCCGAGCACCTGGCTGGCGAGGATAAGGTGGCCAGTTGAGGAGATGGGGAGAAACTCAGAGATACCCTCAATAAGCCCCAATATAAGTGCGTGCAGTATGGTCATGACTCAAAGTATAGCAGGCTAGGCAGGAGTGTTTTCAGAGCCGAGTGCGTAAGAGAGAAGTGGCGGAGTAGTAAGGCCCCATGCTTTTTCTATAGGGTCTATAAAGTGCCACAATGCTTCTACCTCACCTATTGAAACAAAGCGCTCGCGCAGACCTGAGAGTGCATCTGTAAAAAGAACCTCATATTCGTTGGTTGTGGTCTCAAGCGATAGTGTTTTTTTCTCTCCCGATGTCAGAGATAGCACAACTTCTTTGCGTGCCACCTTAAAGCCTTTACCGGCTTCAAGGAGGAGGGGAATATGCTTGCTCTCGGGCGTGGTAATGGTGGTCTCAACTCGAAACCAGGTTTCAACCTGAGAATTTTCTGAGACACCTTCTATAGCACGGTACCCTTCATACTGCGCACGCTTGGTCTGTGTAGCCACCATTTCCTGTGTTAACTCAGGAAGGTTTGAAAGCGTTTGTGTACGGTTGCTACCAAATATGGTTGCTGCAACTTCAAGTATATGGTTTTGGCCCACGTCACGCAGTGCGCCCAGAGAGTCGTACACGGCACCGCGTTTTGCTACGTCGGCAGTCTCTAGGAGATACACTGCGAGTGAAGAAACTGTTTCGTGGTCTACGGTTCTAAGCGAGGCAACTGCCTCTTTAGCTAAGTAGTGGTCTACACGGAAGATCTGCTCTTCTTTTACAAACTGCAGCAACAGCTTTTGGAGCTGCTGTGCAGACTCAAGGTCTCTGCCAAACGGTTTTTCTATGAGTATGCGTGCGGCATCGCGCGAGTTAAGCAAACCACTTGCGCCCAGGTTACGTATGATAGGCGCGTAGAGCGCTGGGTTGATGCACAAGTAGACGAGCAGGTTTTTTGGTACACCCACTGCTTCTTTGAGCGCGGGGTAGCTGTGCTCTTCGCTACCTTCGCCTTCAACCATCGTAAACAAATCGGTAAATGCAGAGAGGTCTTCCTCGCTTACGCCTTCTTTGAGTGAACCTTGTATGAGCATCCGCAATGCAGAAGTGTCCCACGACTTTCGAGAAAAGCCGACTATGCGTGTTTCTTTAGGAAGGGTACCTTTTTTGTAGAGTGCAAAAAGTGCGGGGATGCCTTTTTGTCGCATGAGGTCGCCCGTGAGCCCAAATACAACCAATACAGTGTCCATGCTTCTAGTATAACCGCGCAACAAAAAAACGCCCCGTGAGGGGCGTTTTTTGCCACGCAGATTACGCGCGTGATACGTTTACTGCGCTCGGACCCTTCTCGCCATCAGCGATCTCAAACTGAAGCGTGTCGCCAACCTTAAGGTCGTCGAACATTACTCCCTTGAGCTCCTTGGAGTGGAAGAAGAGGTCTTTCTCGCCGCCTTCGCGTGCGATAAAACCGAATCCACGGTCAGTGAGCGTCTTAATAGTGCCTGTCATGTTACTCAATGTTATAGCTATAGAAACTTCGACTACTGCTTCCCTCAACCAAATGTTGAGACTTCCAGTATAGCACGTTTTGTCAATATATGTGTATAAAACAAAAAGGCCGTCCCGCGTGCGGGACGGCCCATTTCTGTTAGTCATACAGGCGCCAAGAGGCGTCGCTCTCGCAGGCGTTCACGGTGTTGCGGCTCTGGACAACATCGCCGTCACTGAAGACGGCTTTGAAGTAGTAGCGGCAATAGCCAGAATAGTCTTCCGGGTCCACCCAGGTGGACTCACCCGGATAGAGCACCTCATTGCCGAGCAGGTCGACGTTGCGGTAGTACGGACTGTCGGCGTTGCCCGCATAGACATTCTCGATCGTGACCGAGGTGTCGTTGATGATGAGCACCGAGCGGTCGTAACCGTCGTAAGCCTGAGCAGAAGCCGCAGACAGAGTCGAGGCGAAGACAACCGCCATCATGGCGGCAGAGAGCAAGTTGCGCATGTTAAGGTCCTAGGTTTTGAGTTGTCTGTCTACCAGACAACCTGAAACCCCCCGCCAACAATGTATCATTTCTGCACTCTGTTTCCAGTATTTTTTTATAGTACTGTGCATAAGAAAACCGCCCCAGAGGTGGGGCGGCAGAGTTCGGGGACCTGAGGCTCAGTTGAAGTCGCCTTGGAAGACGTTGAGTGTCTGGTCCGGCGTGCAGAGGTTGATCCGCTTGTAGGCGGTGTATTCGTAGTCTTCGTCTTCGTAGCCGGCGACGATCTCGACCGTGGCGTTGCAGCTCCCGGGGCGGGGCCGCAGTACCTGCACGAGGTCGGGGACCTTGCGCGGGTTGTAGTAGAGCACTCCATTTTCGCCCATGAGATCCTTGGACTTGCCGTTGACGAACACCTGGTAGATGTTCATGTCCGTGTAGTTCACCACCCAGAAGCGCTGGAGTGTTGCCGCCTGGGCCGGCACGGCAAAGGTGGCGAGGCACAGGGCCAGGAGGCCCCCGAAGAGGATTTTGGAAAGGCGCACGTTAGACTCCTGTTGAGGTACAGTCCCATCGCTGTGGGAACCGAAGTTAAAATACCACATTTTTTATTTTACGCAATGATACTATACTGCCGCATACATGTGTAAGAGTTGCCGTGCTACACTTTTTGCATGCAATTCATACACAGTACCGACGGCCATGAGGGGGTGGAGGCGCTAGCTGCAAAGCTCGTAAACGAGCTTATGCACGGTAAACATATACTCTGGCTTATCTGTGGTGGCTCTAATATCCCGCTTGCTAAGCAAGTGATGAACATAGTGCGCGCCAGCGCGGGAGAACAGATACATAACCTCTCTATAGGTCAGACAGACGAGCGTTTTGGCCCAGTAGGGCATAAAGACAGTAATATGCAGCAAATGCTAGAAGCTTCTTTTAACTTTGAGGGAGGGGAGTGGTTGCCGATATTGCGCGACTTGCCGCTTGAAGCCACTGCACAAGCTTACGCAGCGGAACTTATGGTGGCGCTCGGAAAAGCCGATGTAGTGGTAGGCCAGTTTGGTATAGGTGCTGACGGCCATGTGGCGGGTATGTTGCCACATACGCCTGGTATTGGTGCGAGCGAGTATGTGGTGGGGTATGAATCTTCACCGTTTGTGCGCCTTACCATGACGCCTCCCGCGATAGCGCACCTTGCTGCCGCGTACGTATTTGCTTTTGGAGACGCTAAACGTGATGCGATAGAAAAACTTCGCACACAAGAACTCCCACTTCAGGAAGAACCGTGTCAGATATTGAAAACAATTCCCGAGTGTTACTTCTACACCGACCAATAGGGCGCGTAGAGAAATAAAAAGCGCCAGCCCGAAAAGGTGGGGCTGGCGCCGGAGTACATCATGCGGTGGCGGCTTTGAGAGTGTCATTGACCGCGTGCAGTATGTTGGTAAAGGGTTGCGGCTTCACGAGGAGGAGGCGCTTG
>CAYPJX010000005.1:0-17542 GCA_964411175.1 uncultured Candidatus Saccharibacteria bacterium
CCTTCGCAGACCGCCGCCTAACGGCGACGGTTCATGCGGACAGCACCTACCAAGGGGTCCCGCAAGGGACCCCTTTCTTCTACTCACGGTTGTGTGTCCGCATGGACAGAAAGGAATGAGCAATGGGTGACCCAAATAACATTGTGTCCATGGACCCGGTCAGGTACAGCGTGTACATCTCGCTCCTGACTCGTGTCTTTGGATACCTCGGGCGCTACTACGAGGGTGTTGAGCGTGAGCAGCAGACGTCGGAAGCGGACTCGATGGTGATCTACACCAAGAAGTTCCTCTCAACGATCAATGCATTTGCGCTCAAGAACCGCTATAGCCCCGAGTACTTGCGCCGTCCGGAGGTGAGCCTGACCCAGTCGGGCTTTCCGTACTACTACGACGTGACGCAGCTCGACGCCGACCTCTCCACCAGGGGAGAGCGGTTGCCGAAATTTGCGCCGCTTGATGACCTCAAGCGCGCGTTGCTCGAACATGTGATGGCAGGGCCCCGCGCAGAAGGCGCAGAGCGCTACCTCGACTACATGACGAGCTACCTCTGGCAGATCTCGGAACGTGCGTATCTCGAGCAGCTGGACCTCCGGACACATTTTTTCCAGTTCACGCCGGGAAAACTGTTTCCGCTCCAGAACGGCTCCGAAACGAACGAGGGTCGCAGGTCCTACACGTTCTCGTGGGGATGCTACGACCCGGAGCGAAACCGCCCGTGCGTCTACACCATGATGCTCGAGCAGGACATCTCCGAGACGGCGCTCCATGCGCCGAATAATCCGGAGTACATCAAGTTTCTCGAAGTCGTGCGGCAAGTTGCCGCGCGTGCACCCGAGAACCTCAAGGCTATCGGCGTCCGGCTCGACGAAAGTTTCCGGACACTGTATCCCAAAATGCTCAAGCGGGTGTGTTTGGGGCCGCTTATCTCTCCACTCCTCTATACGGATGTGGAAGCGGACCCGACCTCGCTCGGCGGGCGTCTCGTGCCGGTGTTCCGGCGCGCAGACCTCGCCGACCAGGAGTTCTCGCTCTTCTTCAGCACCGAATACGTGCTGTCGGAGCGCGAGGAATTCATCCCGCAGTTCTTGGGGAAGCAGAAGGTCCGTCAGATCTTCAGCATTCCCAAGCACGACCACGAACTCTTGCGGCGGGGAGCAACCGCCGCGGTCAACTATGTGATGCTCCCGCATCGGCTACTCCAGAACTTCACGGCGGACGACTTCGCCCTGATTCCGGAAGTGGCCAGTGCGGACCGCCTCGCCTACCAACCCGAAGGAGACGTTATCGATGTCGGATAAAGCCGCATCTGAAATCAAAATCACCGCGGAGGAACTCTCCGCGTACCTTGGCAAGGCGACCGAGCTTCTCACGAACGTCTCGTACCAGCCCACCAAGGAGCTCGCCGACGCGCGCGCAGCGCGTACGCCCGGTGAAGCCAACAAGGGGCTCAGTCTCTCGAGTGTCATCACGGCACCGAAGATGAAGTCCATGTCCATTCTCGGCACCGCCACGGCGCTCAACCGCGGCGACAAGCTGATGGACGAAACCATCAACTACACGCTCAACACCGTACGCACGGGACTCCAGCTTGGCCTCCATGTCAGTTCGTTGTTCGGAAAATACTCCGGGCTCGAGCGGCTGAAGGAAAAGCAGGTAAGCAACCTGCTCGTCGGCGACGCGGAAAAGGCGCAGTGGAGTGCGGGGATGGAGGCGCAAGCCGCCGTCACGCTCTTCGTCGCGTCCTACTACGTTGCGTGGAAGCTCAACGGCTACAAGGCCGAAGAGCTCTCCAGTGTGAACGTGAACTTTTTTGGTCTGCCCGAGCCGCTCATGCTGCGCGGGCAGATGCAGGCGGTCTCCGGAGCCCTGTTTCATTGGGGCTCCTACCTCGAGACTTCGCAGACGAGCCTCGACTTCCTCAAACTCACGCAGCTTTTCTTCAAGGCGGTGTACGAGGACCTCAAGGCGCAGTCGCCGGCGTTCGTGCCCAATGCCACGGCCTTCACGGACGTGAGCTACCGGCTCGAACACACGGAGTTCACCATCAACGGCTTCCGCGCAGAACTGAGCGGAAGCCAGAGCAAAGTCGAGTTCAAGCCTTTGCGGCTTGAGCAGGTGGTGGGGAACCACGAGGCAAAGCGTGCAACGCTGCGCCTCGCCCAGTTCGCCATCGCCTACGACATGGAGCGTAAACTGAACCCCTTCATGGAGTTCAATGCGTTTCCGTGGATCTACCTCTACAAGGGACAGCCGGGCACCGGCAAGACCTTGCTCATCCGGGCGCTCATCACGCTCGTCAACGAATACTGCGGCACGCTCGGCCTTCCGTTCCTCGTGCATCCGCTCTCCAATACGGTCATCTCGACCTATCAGGGCGGCTCTGCCGAGAATTTGGAAAACTGGTATTCGGTGCTTCGTAACCCGGGCCTCATCATCGTGGCTCCGGTCGACGACGCCGAAAACGTGTTCCAGGAGCGCTCGGGCGACAACGTGTCGGCCGGCACCAAGGAAACCGTGGCGACGTTCCTTCGCAACACCGAAGGCGCGACCGCTATCAACCGTGGCAACGTGCTCATGCCGTGGGCGACCAACCTTCCCGACAAGATCGACGCGGCAGCGATGTCGCGCATCATGGGGCGCGTGGATGTCCCCGGGGCCAAAACTCCGGAAGACTTCATGGACCAGCTCGGGATGTGGGGCCGCGAGGCCAATGGCTGGAGAGCAGGCAGGGACATCGTCGACCTCACGTGGCCGAACGACTACACCTACCTCTCGAGCCAGGGCATCACGCCCCCTGAAGAAACTGACAGCAGTGCAGACCACGCGGTGGCGCTCCAGAACAAACAACTTTCGGAAACTCTGGAGCAGCTGCGTGCGTCCAACTACACCCTTCGCGAGTACAAGCTCTACGGTGAGTTCTTCGCCGTGATCCACAACCTCTTCCCGCGATTTACCTCGCGTGAAGTGAGGAACATCACGACTAACGTCATGATGCGCCTCTTTGGGTTCGACTTCGACTCGTCGTGGCTCACCAGCCGCGACGCGTTTGTTGCCAAGAGCTACGACACCAAGAAGGAGATGATCCTCGACGCCGCCGTGCAAAACATGGGCGGCCTCCAGGTCTCCGAGGTGTTCTACCAAGAAACCGTCCGCTACCTTAACACGATGGTGGACATTATCGATGGCGGGCGCCAGCGTCGCATCAAGGAAATTGCGGAGCGTATCCGCGAAGACCAAGATGCTCGCTCGCTCGCTGCGAGCGGCTGACCCATAGCGCTCCGGAGGCGGAAGCCTCCGGAGCATCACAGAAAAGGAGACGCGCATGAAAACGCACCTTCGGCCGCTCGTTGAGAAGCAACTTCTCTACGGCGGTCTCGTGACTATCGGCCCGGCGCTCATCGAGCGGTACAACCACTCGCTCGAGTCGATGGGTATCGCTCCGACCGACCGCCGTACGATCCAGATCGACGGCGTTGGGTGGAGCCCTGAAGTGGCACGCGACCAGCGTAACCCCTTCTATCTGTGCGCCGGCGGCATCATCAACCCGATCGCCGTCATCGTGACTCCCGAACAGTATAAGAAGCCGGTCTACATGCCGGTCTTCTCCTGGATGCGGAGGCTCATGCGCCAGTTCTTCGACAAGTACCACCGCGAGATCATCGACGTCACCTCGACGCACGCGATCTCACTGGACTTCGAGGACTGGATGTCGACCTTGGTCGGCCCGCACGATCTTATGCTTCTCTCCGAAGTTGAGGTTGTGCCGCATGCAGGCAGCCTGTTTGCCGACGTGACGCATCAGAAGGCACTGGTCGCGGACTTCATGAAGGGGCTCAACTGCCTCGACACGAAAATCCGCACCGAACTTCTGAAGCATCGCGAACAGCATGGCGACCTGCGTCGCCGTCGTGTTGGAATCGAACGCATGCAGTTCGACCTTGTGAAGGACTTCTACACGACGGCGTTCGGCGGCGCTGCGGTTATCCGCGGCGTCGGCGACAAAGACCTGCTCATTCTCGAGCATGCCGAAGAAGTTGCATCCTTCGGCAAGTTCAAGGACCAGGCCTACCACGACCTGAATAACTTCGCCCTCTACGAGCTCAACGAAAAGACTCACGCTCCTTTCGTGCTGCTTCAGGAGGCGGGCATGCTCGAAGTCCCCGAGGCTCGCTTCAGGGAGAACCCCGAGTTGCTCGAAGAAAAGAAAAATGTACTCCTCGCGCTTGCACTCTGCGACTGCGAGGAAGGGCTTGAGTGGGAAACCCTCACGCCCGCAAAACGCAAAAGCCTCATGAACCGTCATACGGGCCTCGTGCCCGAGACGTTCGAAGAGCTCGAGCGTTATGCTGCGGCACTTCGCAGAGGCAAGAGCACGCTGGATATCTCGTTTGATCTCTGGCACTACTTGCTCGAACCCTCGCCGAACCTGCCGCCCTCGACACAGGATGTACTTTGGATCCTCCTCACCAGGAAGGACCCGAGGAATATCCTCGAACTCTATACCCACGACAAAAACTTCTTCCTGGCCCAGTACGAATCCTGGAGCCGGGGGAAGCAGTCGTGGGCTGCCAACTACCTCGCCGCGCGGTATGAACCGCGCATGTCCCAACCCTAACGGAGGCACGCATGCCTACTGATATCTGGGGGTTTGTCTTCTCGACTGGTGCCGGATGGACTCTCGCTGGCATCGTCATCTACCTGCTCGACTTGCAGTGGGGTGTACGCGTTTACCCGTTCCTCTACGACCTGTTCCACAAGGCGCCGATGCCGAAGGAGCAGCGGAGAGGGTTCTTCGTCGGACAACCGACGAGGCACAAGGTGGCGCGTGCGCTCATCGTGGCCGGTGTGCTCGGTCTCTTGCAGGGCTTCTACACGCCCGGCGCGAGCATCCTCGGCCAGATCGTCGTCATCCTGCTCCAGGCACCGGCGCTTCTGTTGGGCTTTGCGCTCGGTAAGGTACTCTCCGTACTCTTGCCGCACCGCAACAAGCTCTTCGATAGTGTCGACTGGCTGGGCAAGCAGGCGAGCAAGGAAAACGTCGAGCGCGTCGTTCGTGGTGCCGGCGAGGCGGGGAGCGACATCGTCGACTCCGTTCTCTCGGTCCCGAAGAACATCAAAGACGTGCTCACTCCTGAGCCTCCCGCCAAAGCGGCGGCTCCGGAACCTCCGGCGCCTCCTGCGCCGGAGCCCGCAGCAGAAGTCGAAGCCGCTCCTGCGCCTCATCCGGATTCGCAGAGTGCTATCAACCGCTTTACCAGAAGGGGAAGCACATGAACGATCTCGGTCATGCCGTGGATGCTCGTGTGGCGTCCTTGGCAGAGTGGAAGGAAGAGCGCTGGTCGGTCCTAACCGGCCTGCGCAACGGCACCCGCTTCATTGTGGGGCTGTTCAAAAAGTATCCGGTGCGCAGCATCGTCGTGACGCTCGTGGTTGTGCTCTCGCTTTACGCGGAGCGCGACCTCCTGCAGCCATGGCTGCTTACGCTGCGCATCTACGCACCGAGCTTCCTCTTGGTGCTCAGCCTGCCGGTTGCGTTGTGGCTCTTCGTCCGCAAGCGCTCCGCGCGGCTCCAAGTCATGGGCGGCGGCATCGGGATCGTGGCGATCATCGCCATCGTATTCTTCGGTGTCGTCACTCACGACTACTTCGCCCAATACTGGCGATACGAATCGCTCAAGATCACCGACATCAACATGTTGCCGGTGACGGAGTTTGAACGCGTGCTTCCGCTCAACGGGGTACACACCATCCTCCGTGAGCGTATGAACGAAACCGAAGACCCGAGCGTGCCCGACCTGGTGCGTGTAGGGTCCGACTATCGTTGGACCATGGCTATCGAACCGTCAAAGCCGTGGGGGCGTTTCTTCGACTCTATCCATGAGTTGATGAACATCTCCTCGACCGTGACCTCTCCCGACTTCGACCGTAGGAACGCCGAACAGGTTTCCTTCGCGACGGGGGAACACATGCTGTGGTCCAAAGACGTGTTCTCGTGCATTCGCCGCTCATTCGGGCCGATACGCGCCTTCTCCTACGAGCCGGGCAACGTCCTCTATATGAAGGACGACGCCGGTAAGTGGGTGCAGGTCGTGACGCTCATCCGTTGGGGCGGTAACCCCCTGTTCCCCTGGCCGGAGTTCGGCGGTGTGCAGGTTATCGACCAAGGCGACACCACTATCTTCGGCCGGCTCCTTCTCGGATGCGGCCGGTGGATCCCGCCGGAAGAGGTAGACAACTACCCGTTCCTGCGGGCGCAGAATCTCGTGCCTTTCGAGGTGTCGAGGTTTATGGCGGCAAGCCTTCGCTTCCAGAATGGTTTCTGGGGGCCGATGCCCTTCAACCGCTCAGGCGACCTTCGGATCGCCGACGTGGCGCAGGACGTCAACCCGCAGCCGTTCACCTTGCCGTTCCGGTTCGACTTCATCCAGCCGGACAAGACCGTGAAGACGGTCAGCAAACTGTTCCAGTACTTTGCACTGGAACCGCATGACGCCGAGAAGCAGGGGCTCTCCACGAGCTTCTTCGTACCGGCCGACAGCCAAGGCGAGGTCTACCGCTACCGGCACTTCGCCCTCGGCGAATCGCCGTTCGGCCCGACCGCTATCGCCGACCAAGTGCGCGCCTCCCGCAAGGAGTTCGACTGGTCTATCAACGTACCGGTCGAAGTTCGCCCCTACATCCGCGACATCGCAGACTCCGAAGGGGTGGTCAAGCGCAGGTTCGAGTGGATGGTGACCGTCGTCACCATCAAGAAGCGCGACGACGAGTCGCTCCCGCTTGAGTTCACCTCAGGCAGCGACCCCGACATCGCTATCGTCGATGCGCTGCGCGGCCGTGTCGTTTGGGTCGACCATCAAGACCCGAACAAATGGCCGCAAGAGTTGCACGACGCGCTTGGTCCTGTGTGGGCCGGCAAATAACACGTAGTTCTTTCTGTTCCAAACTCAAGGGCGGCCTCACAGGCCGCCCTTTTTCTTTTCTTATTTTTTTGTAGCAGCAGGGAGTGGGGAGCACTTGAGGCATTTGCATCCTTTGGGTTTTATGTACTCCTCAAAGTAGTCGGTGTCGTAGTCGTAGTTGAGTTCCTCTCCCGCTTTAATGTTGCGCTTCGCCATCACGTACACGCGTTCTTTATAAATATCTATCTCGCAGTTGGGGCGGCACGAGTGGTTGATGTAGCGTGCGGTGTTGGTGCGCGTAGCGCCGTCTATTGTTTTCTTCTTACTCACTTCAAAGAGGTAGAGGCTGCGGCTTGAATACTCTTCTTCTTTGGAAATGGTGCGGCCCGTGTACTCGATGACACACGTGCCTTTGGTAATATCTTCCTGTGCAAAGAGCCCGAGGCCGGTGCGCGAGCGTTTTACTTTAAGCGCATAGCCAACCGGCTCGAACTTCGACTTCTTCTTGGTTTTTGTTTTTATGGTTTCCATAGCAACAGTGTCTTAGGATACCCGAAATACGCAGGGGACAGAAGTGGATAGCTGTAATAAAACGCCCAGCCGTACGTATATATAGAAGGATGCAGACCTGTGGATATTGACGATTTGTTCAAAATCTGCTAGAATATGGTCATATAGTTCTTTACTGACATAGGTTACTGTTTGGTTAACCACAAGACGAGCTCAGTGCTGCCAACTCCTTTGGCATCAGCGAGCTCGTCTTATCGTTTCAACTAAACGGGCATACTGGACATAACTAAGGACAGACTGAATGCAAAGCAATGCAGTACTGAAGGAAGAGTTGCCTCATAAGATGGTTGCTCGCACTTCTGCTTTTGACCACCCTAACCCTGCAGTTCTCAAGACCAGGGCGGTGGCGCTCGCCAAGTGCTTTTCCGGGTTTCGCGGGATCACGACCGATTTCGTCGACGAAAACATCCGGGCCTGGGAGTCTCTCGGTCTCCCGAGCGATGCATCGGACCTCTGGCCCGTTCTTCGCCGGGATGCACTCGGAAGCGACTACGAGGTGCAACTTCGCTCACTCATGGTGGTGATGCGTGAAAGTGGGGTCATGAAGTACATCTGGCCACACGACACGCTCTACGTGATCCGCCCGGAGCCGAAGACCGTGCTCAGGCTCCATGAGCTTGCGGTCATGCAGAAGGGTTCGATCATCTTCGTGCCGGTCGACATCCACAACCGCCACAAGGGCCGCTCCGTGCTCGACGCTCGCAGCAACATGCTCGAGCACGAGTTTGGACTCGGTTCCTTCGAGATGGGCTGTGCGCTGCTTTGGCAGCGCGACTCTCTCTCGGGACAAGCGGTGCACTACGCGTGCATTGGCGACACCTACCGTGTGGGCTCTGGCTCCGACACCAAGTCGGCACCGACGCTCTGCACGGAAGGGTTTGACCCGGGCTCCAAGGGCAAGATCTGCTACTCGCGGGTCCATGTTGATGAGCCCGACCATCGCAAGCTCTACCAGATCGTCACCGGGTTTACTCCCGAGTAACCTATACGGCAGCAGCAACACACAGGCCGAACGCGTACGCGCGTTCGGCCATTTTATTTTCTCTCTCTATATATAGGCGCGGGAGCAGTGCCACCACTCGGGACAACACACTTTCTATTATTTTCAATATGCGGTAAGGTGTAGGGATGTCTAAGGGCGAAGTAATAGTGCGCTTCGAGGGGGTGTCCTTCGATTTTGGTATCAAGAAACCTATTCTCAAAGAGGTCGACTTCAACGTGCGCAAAGGAGCGAAGATAACTCTCATGGGCCAAAACGGCGGCGGTAAGTCGACGCTCTTTAAGCTTATCCTCGGCGAGTACAAGCCAGAGGACGGTATCATCCACCTCTCGCAAGGCCTCTCAATCGCTATCGGCCGCCAGATAATCCCACGCGAGGATCTCACGCTTAGCGTGCGCGACTTCTTCCAGAAGCAATTTTCTAAAAAGGTATACGACATCGACCCTCGTGCACAAAAAGTGCTCGACGCGGTTAACCTTAAGGCCGACCTCGACCAAGCGGTAGGCACCTTCTCGGGTGGGCAGCAGGCGCGCATACTCTTGGCCTCGGCACTCATCCAAGACCCAGACCTCTTGCTTCTCGACGAGCCGACCAACAACCTCGACCATGCGGGCATCGAGCATCTCACCAAGTTCCTCCAGGAGTATAAAAAGACGGTTATCGTCATCTCTCACGATGCAGACTTTTTGAACGCATTTACCGAAGGCGTCCTCTACCTCGACGTGCACACGCAAAAGATAGAGCAGTATGTGGGCAACTACTTTAATGTGGTAGAGCAAATAACCGCGCGCGTAGAGAAAGAAAACCGCGCAAATGCGCTCCTTGCGAAGGAAATTCAGGCCAACAAAGACAAAGCAAACTTCTTTGCTAACAAGGGCGGCCAGATGCGCCTGGTAGCGAAGCGCATGCGCGAGAAGGCCGAGGAACTCGAGGAGGAGATCGTTGACGTGCGCCGCGAAGACCGTGTGCTTGGTAAGTTTGTTATCCCGGTGCAGCCAGACCTCTCGGGCGACCTCATCACCTTTAACTCCTTTACGACCGTTAACAGCAAGAAGCCTATAGTGCCTAAGACCAAACTCGCACTACGCAAGAACATGCATATGCACCTTGTGGGCCCCAACGGCATAGGGAAGACCACACTCCTACAGTCTATTGTTGAGGGTACCGCAAAGGGCATAGAGGTAACGCCCGGTACTATCATCGGTTACTATCGCCAAGATTTTTCTAACCTCGACTTCAACAAAACCGTATACGAAGAGTTGGCGGCAGTGGTAGACCGCCCGTATGAAGAAGACATCCGCAAGCATGCGGCGAAGTTTCTCATTGGTGGCGACATTGTGTACACGAAGATAGGTAGCCTCTCGGAAGGTCAGAAGGGTTTGCTCGCGTTTGCGCGCATCTGCCTTATCCGCCCGGGGCTCCTCATACTCGACGAGCCGACCAACCACATCAACTTCCGCCACCTGCCGGTTATCGCTAAAGCGCTCGACGAGTACCAGGGTGCCATGATCCTCGTCTCGCACGTACCGGAGTTCGTCAAACAAATCCGCATCGACGAAAAACTCGATCTAGGGAAATAATTTTATAAAAAGAAACCGCCCGGGGTGAGCCGGGCGGGGAGAATGGTCGCGCTACACGCGATCGAAGGCGCGCTTGTCGATCGTCCAGGTGAACTCGTTCTCGTTACTCGAGAAGAAGCCCCGTCGGCCGTTTGCGCGCAGGATGAAGTGCAGCGGTACGCTGAACAGGCACAGCGCCGCCAGAATCATGAGCAGCGTGCCCAGGATCGGCAGCACCAGGAAGAGAAGTACCAGGATGAACGCGATGACGAAGACAACCGTCACTACGCGCAGCACAGGGTTCTCGACCTCTTTGCCGTTAAACTTGATCGAATTAGACACGTGATACCTCCTTGGGTTTGTTTGTCTAACCTACTACTACCCGCGAAGATAATGAGTCACTTGAGACTCTAAGTCAATACGCATAGTTCCAGCTATAAAAACAGAAACCGCCCGAAATTCGCTAGGCGATTTCCGGGCGGCGGGTGGGCGGCGTTGCTTCAGGCGGCGAGCTCCTTGTTACGGGCTTCGAGCTTCTCGGCCTCGTCGGGATTCGCCGCTTTGAAAGCAGCTGCTTCTGCCTTCATCTTCTTCAGGAGTTCGACGACCACGGGGCTAGGCTCCTTTTCGGATTCCATCTTGGCGATATCCTGCAGATGGTAGAGGTATCGCCCCTCGCTGATGATCTTGACCTGCTCTTCGGGAGCTTCGGTCACGCGGATGCGCTTGTAGTCCTCCTCGAACGCCCAGTACTTAACGGCGGGCCCCTTGTCGCCAACCTTCAGCTTGCGCGGTTCGAAGGCGATGCGGTCGCCGGCCTTGGGCTCACGCGGAGCTGCTGTGTCGATGTCGTACCAGTCATACATTCCGGTGGGGTTCGGTTCCTTGCCGGCGTTGAAGTGGAAGAAGAATTCCACCTTGTCGTCGTCGGAGATGATGAACCCGAACAGCTTGGCCGGATTGTTGAGGAAAAATTTCACTCGCCCGAATTTCAGTTGCGGCATGTCACTCACTCGCTCTTGCTGCTATCTGCATATTCTTTGATCTTTGCGTTTGCAAAGTACCGACAGCTGTATCAATAATAACATATTTAATTTAATATGTCAAATTACCCATGATGCTGTCTTATTTATAAAAAGAAACCGCCCGACAAAGCCGGGCGGCTTGTGGGCGGCGCGTAGTGGCTGGCTGCTAGGTCAAGAATATACGATAGATCTGTTCCTCGGTCGGCTCGTTTGCACCAAGCCGCAGTTCGCCTTCGTGGTCGATGAGACCCAGCTTGAAGCCGTAGTCCCGAGAGCGGTAGAAGGAAAGCGGGAGGCTGCTGTGTTCGCCATGCTTCATAACCATGTAGCAGGCGCTCTCGAGAACCTGAATCGAGGTACCGGACTCAACCAAAGCCCGTACACGCGTCATGAAGTCTGTGAACGCTTCGTTAAAACTCGAAAAAGGACCCGCGTCCTTCATTGCGACAGTCGAAACAAATTGAGGCACGTCTGTTCTCCTTTTATGAGGCGAAATACCTCAAACTAACTGAATTTAATTATACTCTGTTTTAAGCAATTTGTCAATATTTGGCTATATTGCAACGTTTTTTCCGGCTACAAAGCCGGTGGTCCAGCACAGCTGCAGGGAGTAGCCGCCAGAGGGCCTGTCTATATTAAGTATGTCGCCCACGAGGTAGAGGTTTTCAAACTTCCGTGAGCGCATGGTCTTAAAGTCTACTTCCTCAAGTACGACACCGCCGGAGGTAATGATCGCCTTGTCTTCGCCCAAGAGCCCGGTGGGGTTGAGTGGAATATGCTTGAGGAGTTTTACCAACTTGAGCCGCGCTTCGCGCGAAACGCTGTTGCAGGGCGTGTCGAGGTTTATGCCACTAAGTGTGCCCACTGCGTCTATGAGCCCGCCGGGGATGAGGTCGGGGAGCGCATTCTTAAGTTTTTTTGTGTGATGCGTTTTAAAAATCTCCTGCAGCTTAAAGTTAAGCGTGTCGTAAGAGAGGTGCGGCAGTAGGTCGAGCTCGAGCACTACCTCGCCATATTTAAGAAGCTCGCCAATCTCTGATGAGAGGTTGAGTACGAGCGGGCCCGAGAGGCCCACGTGCGTAAAGAGCATCTTACCCTCGGCCTGTGTTTGCTTTGCGTTATTTTGAAAGAGTGTGAGCTTTGCTTGCTGTAAAGATACCCCGGCTATCTTATGGCTCCACTCGTCGCTTGTGGTTATAGGCACGAGCGCCATCGAAGGTGCTTCTACCGTGTGCCCAAGTTCTGTAAGCCAGGTAAAGCCAGCACCTGTGGAGCCGGTCTCTGGGTGCGAGTAGCCACCTGTTGCTACGACAATATTTTTTGCAAAAACTTTACTGCCATTCTTTAAAACTATCGCGCTCACACGATTGCCTCCGCTTTCAATCTTTGTAACTTCAGCTTTGGTGCGTACCTCCACATGGTGCTTCTTAAGTTCATCCACGAGTACATTCCATACGCTTTGTGCGGAGTTGCTTGCAGGGAAGACGCGCTTGTTTGCCTCCACCTTGGTTTCCATCCCACGCGAATTAAAAAACGCGAGTGTCTCTATAACACCGCACTGCGAAAATGCGGAGAAGAGAAATTGCTCGCCCTCTTTAAATTTTTTAAGTAGTACACGCGTGTCGAACTCGGCGTTGGTTACGTTGCATCGTCCACCGCCAGTTATGAGCAGTTTTTTACCGAGCGATGCATTTTTTTCGAGCAACAGTACGCGCGAGCCTTTAGGCAGGAGGGAAGCGGCGGTTGCTGCCGCCATCATGCCTGCGGGCCCACCGCCTATCACCGCCACTTCAAAGGTTTCCTGCATATTCGTCTAGTATACTGGTAAGTATGTTTAGTTTCAGGCGTCTTAGCAGTATGCAAAAAATAGCTATAGGCGTAGTACTTCTTCTTGTAGTGGCTGCAGGCGTCACTCTTCTGATGCTTAAAAACAATGAAAAGTCGCAGAGTGTTGCGTGCACTATGGAGGCAAAGCTCTGCCCCGACGGCTCCTACGTGGGCCGCAGCGGCCCCAAGTGCGAGTTTGCGCTCTGCCCCGGCGAGAGCGAACCTTCAACCAGCCATATTCCCAACACGCCGCCTCCTCCAGTAACTGACGGCCCGGCAATCATACGCACCTGGGTGGGGCATAAGGCCTCCGGCGGGGGAGTAACCATTACCCCCATTGAAGTTGTGGAAGATAGTCGCTGCCCTACGGGAGTCTACTGTATACAAGCCGGTACGGTGCGCATAAAGGCAACGGTTGAAAGCGGTTTGGGTAAGTCGACTATGACTTTTACTTTGGGTACTCCAGTTACTACCGAAGCGGAGACCATAATACTGAGCGATGTACAGCCATTTAAAACGCAGTCGCACACCATTGCACAAAACGAGTACAAGATCTCATTTACCGTCGAGAAGAAGTAATACTACAACACATAACATGATGTAACTTCAAGTATGTGTATAGCGTCAGCGCCCATGTTCGAGCAATTTATCATTGATAATTAACATACTTATTATATGAAGACTAAAGCTATAACACTCTCTGCAGTCTCGCGGTCAGTGATCGTACTTGCGTCTACACTGGTCGGTTTTATGGCGATCAGCATGCTGGCTCACGCAGACGCACCGTCGCTCACCGCCACGGCACGCACGAGTATCGGCAGCACCATTACCAGCGCTCCTATTGGCACGAACGTGTACCTAAACGCACTGGTGGCGTCTTCGAGCACTACTACCATACCGGTTGGCTCAGTAGACTTCCTCAGCTACAACGGCACTTCTTGCCAGGGCAACGCAACGCTTCAGGCGGGGGTAAATCTCACCTCAGGTGCAGCAACCTCTTCGGCAGTAGCTGTGCCGGCAGCAGGGCTCTCGTATAAAGTGCACTACTCGGGCGATGCATTTAACAGCGCAAACGACACCGTGTGCCAGAGCGTCACTGCAACAGCAGCAGGCGTCTCTATAACCGCACCGCTCTCAACTACGACCGCAGTGCTCGCAGGCACCTCGGTAACACAGAGTGCAACGCTCTCGGGTGCAACTGGAAATGCGAGCGGCTCGGTGGCATACAAGGTGTACAGCAATAACAGCTGCACCACGCTCTGGCAGGGAGCAGGCACTAAGACGGTTACTAACGCAGCAGTGGGAGCATCTGACGCAGTAGCGTTCAACATTGCAGGCAGCTACTGGTGGCAGGCGGTGTACTCGGGCGATGCTAACAATACCCCGGCTACGAGCTCATGTAACGCGCTCTTCGTTATCGCAACTTCAAGCACACCAACGCCAGTAGGCACAGGCGTTATCTCGGGTAAGGTATACAACGACCTCAACAAGAGTCGTGTCCTCGACTCAGGTGAGGCAGGTATCGCGGGCGTTACCGTCAACCTCTACAAGGGGGCAGGATGGTGGGGTAAGAAGGGTATGAACAATCCTGTTGCAACCGTAGTTACTGATGCAAATGGTAACTACAGCTTCTCCAGTCTCGCAAACGGTATCTACAGTGTTGAGCAGATAAAGAAAGCTGGCTACAAGCAGATCAGCGACGACTTTAAGTCGGTCACTATCAACAGCAACAGCTTCACCACTGCTAACTTCGCAAACATTACAGCGGCATCGTCTACCAACAATGGTCATCACGACAACGATGATGATGAGGATGACGATCATGACCACGGCAATAAGGGAGGCAAGGGCAACCACTGGGGTTGGTTCAAAAACTTCCGCGGCTGGGGCCATCGTTAAACCGAACAAACAGTTCATTACACAAAAATCTCCTCCAAAAGAGGAGATTTTTGTGTTACCGTAGACCAGTATGCAAAAGAAAGTTTTGTTAGTGCTTTTCTTCACACTGCTTGTCGACATGATAGGCGCAGGCATGGTGATACCTATCATTCCGGTGCTGTTTACCGACCCAGATGCACCCTCATTTTTGCTCGCAGGTTACTCCGTTAACATGCAGTACTTTATAGCGGGTGCTATCACGGCGGTCTTTGGTATTATGCAGTTTGTAGCGGCACCACTCCTGGGTGAGCTCTCCGATGTGTTTGGGCGTAAGCGCCTACTTATGCTTGGTGTAGGCGTGCTTGCGGTAGCGCAAATGATTTTTGGGTTTGGCATAACCATAGCATCGCTCGCAGTATTATTTATAAGCCGCACAATCGCCGGCTTCGCAGGTGCCAATTTCTCTATTGCGCAGGCAATTATTGCCGACGTCTCTAAGCCAGAGGAGCGTGCAAAAAACTTTGGTCTCATAGGCGCAGCGTTCGGTATTGGTTTTATCCTGGGTCCGCTCCTGGGCGGTTGGCTTGCGCACCTTGGTGGTAGTGCGGCACCGTTTTGGTTCTCGGGTATCCTTGGTATCTTCAACCTCCTCTTCCTGTTCTATATGCTCCCCGAGACTCACCAAAACCGTCGCGAGGCAGGACATTTTCATATCTTTAAGGGTCTGCAGAACATAAAGCAGGCGTTTGAGGACAAAGATGCTGCACCAGTGTACTGGATGAGCTTCCTCTATATGTCGGGCTTTGCCTTCCTTACAAGCTTTAGCGGCGTACTTACCGTTACAAAGTATGCCTTTAGTGAGGCAATGCTCGGCACCTACTTTGGTGCTATCGGCGTGTGGGTGGTTATCACACAGCTTTTTGTGCTCCCGCTCATAATGAAAAAGTATAAAGAGCGCCAAGTGCTCAGCGTCTCGCTCCTGGTGCTCGCGGTAGTGGTGGGCGTGTTTCCCTTTATGCCTAACGCCATATTCCAATTCCTCCTCATTCCGTTTATCGCTATACCCCAGGGTCTTTCGTTTGCAATGATAGGTGCGCTGGTAAGCAAGAGTGTCTCTGCCGAGAAACAAGGAGCAGCGCTTGGTATAAACGGCTCGCTTATAGCACTCTCGCAAGGCTTAGTGCCGCTCCTTGCAGGAGTAGCCTCGGGCACGGTGGGTATTGTTGCGCCGTTTGTAGTGGGAGGCCTCCTCGTATTTTCTGCATGGTCGATACTCTTTACTCGCCGCATGAAGGCAGCCTAAACATCTATGAGTAAGCAGACTGGCTGGGGAAGTGTTGCAGGTGAGTATCGCAACTCGTTTATAGCGCGCGAGGGCTCCTACCACGCGACACTTATTTTGCCCAACCTGTTGCGTATTGTGGCGCCCGCCCCTGGTATGAAAGTGCTTGAAGTGGGCTGTGGCGACGGCTACGTTGCAAACGCGTTACATGAAGCTGGTGCCGAAGTAGAGGGGAGCGATGTTGCAGCCTCAATGGTGGCACAAGCTAAAGAGGCAAATCCAAAGATCCGTTGGTATGTTGCTTCCGCCGACAATCTTTCGTTTGCAAAGAACAATTTTTACGACAAGGTGGTCGTAGTGCTCGCACTCCAAAATATAGAAAATATAAACGGTGCGATAAGCGAAGCAAGCCGTGTACTTAAAAGTGGTGGCGAACTGGTAGTGGTACTCAACCACCCCGCTTTTCGCATACCAAAAAAATCGAGCTGGGGATATGACGAAAGCGCGGACATACAGTACCGCCGGCTCGATGCATACCTCACTGAGTCTTCAGCAGAGATAGACATGGACCCAGGGCGAGAGAAGGGTAAGCGCACCACGGTGTCCTTCCACCGCCCGCTGCAACTCTATATAAAACTCCTAGTGAAGCACGGGCTCGCGGTGACTGGCTTTGAGGAGTGGAACTCAAATAAAAAGTCAGAGCCGGGTCCGAGGCAAGTGGCAGAAGACCAGGCGCGTAAAGAATTCCCACTCTTTTTAATGCTTAAGGCAAAAAAGTTAACCCAGTAAGAAAGATTTGCAATAAAAGCTTTTTTGTGTTATAATTGGTATTAGTTAGAAAGGAGTTCTATAGATGAAAATCTTTGTGTCTCGAGGCCATGTTGGCTGGGCACACCATGACGGCATCGAGTGTGCCTGTTACTTTGTGACCATTCGAACCTCGTATATTGAGGTACCGGGTGGTCATGAGATCGTAATGGCTATGAACACGGACATGGACAAAAACATTCCGTCGTTCAAGGCGCTCAACGCCGAGACCGCGCTCGTTGTCCGCAAAAAGATCGAGCGGACGCTGGCTCAGGTGCCGCCTAAGCCTTTTAGCAACTACGAACCGCATATACACGTAGGCAGGAGGGTGGTAGATGTGTTTGCCACGAGTGAAGTCTGCGCCGCAGTAGCGGCTCGTAACGCGGGCTTTACGGTGGACAGAAGCTACCCCTATCAGGGCGAGCCGTGGGCAGAGCTGCTCAAGCTGTTTACCCACTAGCGCCCCAAGGCCCCCACACTCCTAGAGTGCGGGGGTCCTTTATTGACGAAAACCTTCAAAGATAGTATTATTTTTCAGTAATTAACGGCTTCGGCCATTTTTTGTTTAAGGGCTCCACTACTCATTATTATCTCGCTCGCACAACTTATTATGGATATCCGCAACATCGCCATCATCGCCCACGTGGACCACGGCAAGACCACCTTGACCGACGCCCTGCTTAAGCAAACCGGCG
>CAYPJX010000006.1:0-6780 GCA_964411175.1 uncultured Candidatus Saccharibacteria bacterium
CTTAGCTAAACGTACTCCCCACAAAGAACGGTCCCCTTTTTTGATGAACAACAGGTATTTTCCATCAGGAGATGCACTCATCTCTAAGATGTCTGACGCTTCTCCACCATCGCTTCCTCCTGGCTGTGCAATAATATCTGAATTTGGAAGACGATTAAGGGTAAATGAAACGATCATATCATTTAGGCTCGCGACCCCTTTATGCCAGTTGTCGAGATACGAGCTGTCAAAATACGACTGTGGAGTTGCACAATAAATAACCGTACTCGTTGCCAGACTCGCCGTGCATTTTTCTGGAATGGGGTTAAATGAAAGAGGAATGTCTATATTTTTTGAAATGTCATGCGCATACGAAGATGGTGCACTTCCTCCCGGTGTGTCTGTTTGATAAATCAGATATGAGAGTGAGGGCGTTGCAAATGCACTTAAACCAGATGCGTACAAAACAGGCGTTATCGTGCCTGTAGTGAGGTCGGCACTAAATACTGCACCCGGTGTGCCTGAGGCACGCTTCGTGGCTACCAATACGGTGTTTTTAGAAGGCCAAGAGAGCGTTATTTGTGTGAAGCCTATAGTAAATAGTTTGCGATTATCAGCACCATTTACATCGGTCACGTAAATGGTGCTCGCTGAATTTGCCGAAATTGCGTATATGACACGACTATCACTTGGCGACTGGGCAAGTGCTGTAATGTTGTCTGGGAGGAAATTTACCTCAACTGGTTTCGTTACCGATTTAGAGCTGGTCGCGTTTGGAAAGATAAAAGACACCGTTTTTAACACGTCCTCTCCAACGTACTGCATGTATGCCGTAGTACCATCATTTCCCCAAAGAGTAGACTGTGTCCCCGGTATTGTTGTGTTGGAAACCGTGCGAGGTAAACTACCTGGAACATCTAATGCCTGGTCAAATATATGTCCGTTCTCTTGCAACACATAGCGCGCTAGCGTTGTGGTTGGATATTGTGTTTGCACGAATGTTGCGCCGGTCACAGGACCATTAGCTATTTTAAATACACGTGAAGAAGCGGAAGATGAATTAATAGGCACCGTCTGGTTGTTTGACGAGGTGTTACTACTTGAATTTCCTATAACACGCGTCGCTCCGCTTCCAAGGCCCACGGGACCGCCACCTACCTGTGTCTGCTGTGTGCTTGCAGCACCAGGTCCTTTAGTAAATATGAGCCATGCCACCAGCGTGCTGGCAACCAGCATCACCGCAACACCACCAACCCATATGCTCACTTTTGTATTCATACGTTATCTTTTGCAAGTATATCCGCCTCCA
Source organism: uncultured Candidatus Saccharibacteria bacterium (assembly GCA_964411175.1). GTDB lineage: Bacteria > Patescibacteriota > Minisyncoccia > Phycocordibacterales > SBAW01 > GWA1-54-10. The sequence continues at coordinate 1,289 of CAYPJX010000006.1, forward strand.
GGTTTTGGTTCATACTTGCCAGGGTTAGTGGGACTTTCGCATGCGTTCTTTTCAGCAATGTTAATCTGATTTTGTGTGTTTGAAGAACCATTTCCTAAGTCTTGAGGAGTAGTTCCCTGTTTAGTACCTATAGAGCCTAAGTCAAAATTAAGCAGCGCAGGGTTTATAGTATTAAGCAGAAGCCATGCGCCGACCAGTATTATCATGCCGAATAGGGCGGCTTTCATGCGGTTTTTTGCCTCACCTTTCGTTTCAAATGCTTCTGAAAGAATATAGCTGACACCCGCATACACGAGTGTAACCACTGAGAGTATAGCCCCTATGCTTATGAGTATTTTAAATACCGTAGTTAAAAATTGAGCAAAGTTTAGATCCTGCATTTCCTCGAAACCAGGAAGTGGCTCAAGTGGCTGATAAGAAAGCGTCCTATCCTTGGTCGGAGTATTTTCAACAGTTTTTTCTGTGTTTTTAGGAAGATCGCATGTCGTAGAATTTGTTGATGCCGGTAACTGACCACACTCAGACGGGTATTGGTCGCATATAACGTATCCGCCATAACGTGACGGTACACAGCCAGCAACATTTACGTTCGCAGGAGCGCACATAACCTTCCGCCCGCCCGGATATGAAGGGTCGTCTACACAAGTCATTTTTCCAGCCGTGGCTTTATCAGCAAGATTTTGTACCAATGCGCTGTCCAGAGCTTTCTGGTCTGGTCCGCACGAAACAGCCCTACTCACCTCTCCGCCTCCTCTGCAATAGGTAAAATTAAGCAATGGAGAAATGTCAGGACCACATGATGTGCGGTACCCGGAGGTGGTATTAAAAAAAACAGCCTCAGGTTGTGAGCAGCCCTCCAGGTCATAAATAGCAACATCGCAGGTCCATCCTTTACCGAGGCCGAATAATCCGTCGGACCACGTACAGCTAAAGTTTTTTAGCTCATCACCGTCGTGTTGGGCATGGACAACAGAAGTCTGATTGAACGCAAGAGTTATTAAAATAAGAAATAATATTTTTTTCATAAGCCAAAGAATGATGAAATGCCACTGGTATTTGATGTGCCAAACACTATAGTGAGTTTAGTTAGTGCTGACTGCACCAACTTATCGGAGTCTAGGTTTTGCATCGAAACTTCGAGCGATGCCCTTCCCCCGCCTGAGCCTGATTGTCGCAGTGTAAGGAGACCACGGCTTGTTTGTGGTCCCGTGGCGTCTTCGCCATTGAGTTTCCATGTAAAAGGCACTGCGCCGTCCTCCATGCTTTGATTTGAAAAATAATAAGGGACTGCTTCTGCGGTAAATTCTGCAGCCTGTAGAGAGACTGCACCGCCCAAGATGTTGTCAGACAATGTTCCCCGTAACGGATCTTTTTGATACAGACGGACCTCAGGCTTCGCAACAGGTATTATTATTTGCCCGCTTCCCACCACCTGTGAACCGGAGCGAACTTCCACAGAGACTCTTTCCGACGGTAGAAGTTGGTCTCCAATGATAGCTAGTTTGCTGCGCCCAAGACCCGATTTCTGGCTCAGCACATTTCCGTTCTGAGACCAGGTAAAGGATAAGTTTGATACAGGTACTACTTTATTATTTAAAACCACATGAGGTATAGCAGTTACCACCAGTGAGGAACCAGCACTGTAGAGGGGTTTACCTTTATACCAAACCGGTACAGAGGTATCCGCCTCCCACAGAAGCTCTATTTGGCTTGGGATGATAGTGAAAGAACGTGAAATAGTGCCTTTGCTCCCAGATTCTATCGTCACGTCTATGACCGTTTTTGCTCCTAGTGAACCTGTCGTAAACGTGAATGAACTAGCTCCTATTTTTGAAAGTACCACTTTATCGTTAACTTTCCAGGTGATACGTGAATCTCCTAAAAATCCTCCAACACTCTCAACAGTTATGAGTACTGACTCGTTTGGACCAGGAATTTCCGGAGACATACGAAAACGCACTACACCCTGCTCGCCACCAAGTGTTTGAGCGTAGGCTATAGGAGATAAAAGCAAACAAGCAAGTGTTACTACCAATGCGGCAAAAAAGCGCATACCTCTATTATGCAGCATTTATTTTTAGTTGCTGCTATCTACTCCCACTCGGCCTAAGCCACTTCATTGAGTTATTTTTAGAGGTGGCAGCTGTAGCTGCTGTTCCAATAAATCCACCCTGTGTTTTTGAGTGTTCTATGGAAGACAAAATGGTAATTGCCGTCCAGGTCGGCAGCATCCCAAACCCAGGCAAGATTTCTGTTATACCCCCTGGCAAAAGATATTTGGGATAAAACATATTATTAAACATAAGCAATGTAACGAGCCCTACGCCCAGGGTGCAGCTGATACAAATTGAAAAGACAAACCCAAGCATGAGGCCTATAGGTACTGTGGCGACGTCGAGTACACCATTTACAAACGGTATACTTCCCAAAACACCTAGGATAAAACCTCCAACACTACAACCAAATTCACCAAGTAGACTTTTTCCAACAACGCAACCCGCTGCCGCTCCAAAAAATGTTCCCGGGAAAGCAGTAATAACAAGTATTGCACCGCTTAATGCCGCCTGTATACCATCAATAAAGAGGGCAAATAATACGAGTATGACACTTTTCATTGTTGCGGTTGTGCTGGAGGTATCGGTTGTGCAATAGGCACTTCCGATATCGGCTCAGGAATCACCGGTTGAGCTATAGGTGCTTCAACAGGAGGGTTATAAGTCACCGCGTCACCTCGCTGTTTACGGAGCGCAAGCACTTGTGATGGGTCGGAGGTAATAATCTGGTCCTCGGTATATGAGGCTATTATTTTTATAGCGACGTGCTTGAGACCAGCGAAGAAGATTCCCTCCCCTACATCAGACTCGAGAAGAAGGTATTTTTCTTCATCTGAGAGGTTGAAAGTTTTTTGTAGATTATCGATAGTTGTGGGTGACTGTTTGAGCAAGAGTTGGATCGATGAGTTGGTGATCATCGGTAAACCGTAGGGAGATTTAAGAAAGTCGTCGACGTCTTGGGTGATGGTAGAAAGGCCGAGGTAGTATTTACGGCCACGTTTTGCCATGCCATACAGGAATGAGGCTGTGTCTTCGGATTTCATCATCCACCATGCCTCGTCTATAACAAGCAGGCGCTTCTTGAGCGTTTTGCGTACCGTGTTCCATATATAGTGGGTAATAAGGTACATGGCCAGAGGTTTTAGTTCGTCTTCCATGTCGCGTACTGAAAACACCACGAAGCGTTTGTTCATGTCGACATTGGTTGGGCGGTTGATAAACCCTGCCCAAGTACCCTTAGTGTATTTACTTAAGCGTTGCACCAAAGATTCAGAGCCTTGCATGCCGGCAAGCACGAGCTCGAAGTCTGACATGAGTGGCGGCTCTATCTGGCTGAAGTCGCTGTCAGCCGTGATGTCTTTAAGGGCGTAGGTCTCGGTGATCGCGCGGTCTATTATTGCGTCTTCTTCAGGAGAAAGTCCTCCGAGCATGATGCGGAACATACCCACAAGTGCCACTATGTTGCTACGCAACACGTCTGCCGAGCTCTCGTCTTCGCGGGGAGGTGCTAGGTCAAATGGGTTGATATGATGTTCGGAATTGAGGCTGATATTAAAGTAGCGTCCACCTACTGCTTGTGCAAGGAACTCATATTCGCGCTCCGGGTCGATCACTATAACCTCTGTGTCGAACATAAGTGTACGCAATATTTCGAGCTTCATTGCGTATGACTTACCCGAACCTGACTTTGCAAACACCACCGAGTTGTAGTTTTCGAGTGAAAAACGGTCGAAAAGTACCAGTGAAGCGTTGTGTCTGTTTACACCGTACAAAATCCCTTTGTCTGAAGTGAGGTCGAAGGAAACAAACGGAAAAATGGATGAAAGCGGACTTGAGTTGAGCTTGGAGTTTACGTTAAGTACATCGTCCCCTATCGGCAGTACCGACTTGAAGCCCTGCTCTTGTTGGAAGAGTGCAGGTTTTACATACACGAGCCTCGACTCAAGCATAGATTTTATCTCGCTCTCTGCTTTGTCGAGCGCCTCTATAGAGGCTTCGTAGATGGTGATGTACACTCCTACATCAAAAATACGTTCCTGTGCCTGTTGGAGCTGGTCGCGCAGGTCTTCAAGGTCGCGATATGCGGTGTCGAGTACCGGGTCGCGTACCAACCCCTTCTCTTCGCGAGTCATAATCTGGCTCTGTACCTCGGCTACTTTCTTTTGGAATTTTTTGAGAATATCCGCAGAATCTATTGGGTGGATGAAGATGGAGATGTCGAGGATGCGATCGAGATTGATGATAGGAGAAAACCAGGAGTCGGTCAGTGTGCGCGGGTAAGACATCACAAAGAAGGTACGCGCTATTTTGTCGCCTAGGTTAAGTTCGCGCGGGGTTATTTTGAGTGCGGAAGGAGCTATAACATCCTGCAGTTCGAGTACGCCCTGCTTATATATTTGCTCGGGCAAAATAGGTGCCATGGGCGCATTTGCGTTTTGGTCCTGCTTTGGTTTTAAGAAGTCGAGTATACCCATAATATTATTTACCCATTTGCGTAAGTTGCAGTGGTTTTTCAAGCTCGCCGGGGTTAAACAATTTGTAGAAAAGCTCTATCACCTCCTCCGTGCCAAGCTTGACAACGCGTACGCCAGTACGTATCAGACCCTGTTCAACTACACTCATGCGCTGTTCAAGCTGGGTTCGATACTGTTCAAATTGTTCATTGGTAACGGGTGCAGCCTCAGCTTTGGTGTTTGGTATAAGTGTTTCGAGCGTATTTGCCACTCCCCCGCGGGCAATGAGTGCCGGGTCGTATGGTACTACGATAAAGAAGTTTTTTGTCATTATGTTTGCGCGCTCGGTGAAGTCTTTTATGAAGGCGATATACTCGCGTATCTGTATTTTCATGAGGTCGTCGAGCTCCGCTGCGTACCGGTCCTCAAGAAGCCCGATGTAGGGCCGTATGTCGAGCTGGCGTGACTCCACGAAAAATTGTGCGGTGAACTCTAGTGAGTTAAGGAAGTTTTGAAATTGTGCAATAATCGCCTGCTGCTCATCTTGCGACTTCAGAGCCAAGTTTATAGAGGAAGCCATAAGTAACGCACGCAGAGACCCGTCTTTAAGGACAATAATACCGTCGCGCACCTCTTTTATAGGTACGAACTCCTGTGTCGCCTCTGCTTTTACTTGTTGGTCTGGCATAACTAAATTTCAAAACCTTGGGCACGGCGCGCTTCTTGTTGCTCGCGGTCTTTAATGTTGAGCGACCAGGCAAGGTCTTTAAGTTTGCTTTCGGAAAGTTTAGGTACCGGCATTTGGGCTGCTTGTATAGGAGTAGCAGGTGCCTGCTTTTTAACTTCGGCTTTGCGCTGCTTCCAAAGATAGAGTTTGCTTCCGAAGAAATAACCAAACGCATGCTCAACCGCAATAATGAGCGGTCTGCCGTTTATCTCATAAAACGCAAGAGCTGCGGCAAACGCCATGACCGGTATACCCAAC
>CAYPJX010000006.1:6790-17248 GCA_964411175.1 uncultured Candidatus Saccharibacteria bacterium
ACCCAACATAATACCGAGGAAAAGGGGTAGGAAGGTAAACATAATAAGACAAATTCCCCCACCCCCGGCAAGGTAGAGAGACTGCTTGAGTGTGAGAGGACCAAAAATTTTGTCCTCAATCTCTATAAATTGGGGTACTTGGTACTGCATTACCTTTTAGTATACCCCACCAAATTAGTTAGTTGGTTCGCGGTATGGGTCTGCTTTATAATCCTGCGGTTTAGGCGGCTCCACTTTTGGTATGGACGGCTTAGGTGCAGACATAGTTTCAGGAACCTGCGGTTTAGGAGTCGTTTGAGGTACCGAAACAACCGTTTTTTGTGTAAGCAGAGTGTCTGCAGGGTGCATATCTATGACGGGGGCAGGTACTAAAGCCGCCGTAGCTTCAGGTGTTTTAGGTGTGGGTACGAGAGAAGGTTCTTTGGTAACTGCCGATGCGATAGCAGACGGTTGCTGCATACCCTGTCGTATTTTACTAAAAAGTGCCTCGTCAATGTCATGAACCAAGGTAGAGGCTTTTTCTTCGTCCAAATTTAGACTTTTTGCTAGAACTCCTGGAAATTCTGTGTTGCTTGTAAAACCCAACATTACTTGAGCAGTCTCGGCATTCAAAGTCTCCATCTGATCTATATGCAGACCATACTTCTCTCCTATTTTTGTGATAATGGAGGTCATCTCGAAACTATAAAGTAGGTTTTTTATCGACTCAGGGAGGCTTTCAAAGCGTTTCTTTACCTCTTCAGTGGTTTGAGTGCTTGCCATACCCTAATTATACCTTAACGGAGTAATCCCCCGGCACCTTTCCACTCTGTTCTCCAAGTTTTGTCAGTGCCTCAAGACCTTGTTTTATACGAGTCCTCTCCTTGTCCGCGGCACCCATGGCAACCTTGTCACTGGTAGCCTTTGCTACTTCAAATTCGGCGTTTAGTTCGGACATTCGGTCGTCAAAAGCCCCTCGCATTTCTTTGATTGAAGCTTTATTTACTTTAGTACCAAGTTTTATCCTATCCTCCAGTTTATCGGTTCCTATAAGGAGACCGCTTAGTTTTGAAGCAATGTTTCTGAGCTCTTTGATCTGTTCGTCAGCTTGCTGTTGCGGCGCGGCCTTTGCGCCAGCATGCCATGCATGTTCTATGTCGTGCTTAAGTGCATGACCAAATAGGTCGCTTTCCTGCACTTTCTTGTGCGCTTCTTCGGAGAAGATATGTGATATTTTTTCCATGTCTCTGCTAGGTATACCAGCAAACATGTTCGCAGACATTTTATTGATTTTGTCCTGTTCAGCCTTAGTTAAGTCAGTCTTAGGGTCTTTTGATTTACGTGCCTTTTCAAGTAGGACTCTATCAGCTGACTCGTGAGCTTTATGCTCAGCGTCATGTTGCTTGTCCAAAAACGACTTTTCTCCGGCAAAAGAAGTTTTTGTAAGTGGCTGCAGCGCATTTTTACTCAAACCCCTGGCGGCGTCGCCCATAATGTTGTTCTTATTCAACAGTCCAGACTGCTTGAGTAACGTGTTACTTAAAGCAGCTGTTCCACCGATAGCTCGTGATGCAGGGACAGATGTTCTGCGTAGATATCCAGAAAGTCCACCGAAAGTTGCGAGGTTACCCATCGATTTAGCTACATCGTTAAAGGCAAAGTCTTTGAAGAAGTTTTCAGCTTTGAGTGCGTAATGGAGCATAACGAGTACGAACGCAAGGCGCACACCTATGTTCGCAAGCGGTGGAATAATGCCTGCCAAACCACCCTGCACATTACCAGCGGTAAGTTCGTCTGTACCAAGACCACTTACGCCATTTGAACTCATGAATTGAGAAATGAGTAACAAGATAAAAAGAAATAGTGCAGGGTAAAAAGCATATTTTATGAGGTCGCTTCGCCAGGATGAGAAGCTGAAACCAGATTCATGCCCATGCCCGCCTCCTCCGTGCCCATGCCCGTCCTGGAAGCTCCACGACACCAGTGCTAGTGGTGAAGTAACTATAGCCATCCAGAGCATGACGATACGAATGACAAACTTAACTGCTGCAGTAATAAAAGCAGCTGCCAGCATAAACATTGCTGCGCCAAGGACTATATACAGAACAGAAAAGAGTATCAGCGAAGTAACAAAGTTTGACGCACCATCTCCTTGAAATGCTGTTTGAAAGTTTTCAGGTTTAAATGTTTCAGTAAAGTTGATGCCACTCATTATTTTTGCGGTAATGTCTGGAGCGTTTACTGCCAGGTCTCCATACGGGGTATGCGCAAAAGTTAATGTGGCCTCTGGAGTTGAAACTATAACGTTATAAAATTGTATAGAAAGAAGGTTGCCAGCATCTATCACCACACGCGTCGCAAAAAAGCTGAAGTTTATGACCAATGCAACGAGTATGACCTTTATCAGTTTTTCCATTGTTCCTGCAGTATGTGCTTCAAACATCACCTTAAGTGCGATGTAGACGAGTATGAAGATAAAAGCCATGTTCGCGAGGTCACGTATCATGGTCCAACCGTCTGACACAAACTGTAGGCCGTACACGGCACTGTCGAGTGATATGCTCACCGCTGTGTTGAGTATTATCGAGGCCATGTAGAGAACAACCCCTGCAAAGCCTACGGTAAATACGTACACTATCTGTGCTATCCAGTAGCCAAACTGAGCTGCTGGATCGGTATTAGCGAGTTCTCTGGCGTTGAGAGAAGCGTCCTCTTTTGCCGCTGCGTCTTTACATGTCTGGCTATTATTGCCGTTCCCTACACAGGCATCATAGGCCGCATGTGCGTCTTTACATAATTGATCTTGCCCACAGGCTCCAAAAAGCTCATCTGCGGATTTATTAACTTGCTGTGCATTGACTTGTTGTGGAAGTAAAGTAAACAGAACCGCGGCACACACGCCAAACGCTACTGCTATCTTTAGTAATTTTCTAAATAGCATGGCATTGGGTGAGCTGCGTTGCGGTGCTTTGGTTTAGGGTGGTAACTTGGCTCTGTATGCTCTGGCGGTCTTGCTGAGCGTTGGTTACGTCGGTCGCGTCATAGAGGTGAGGCGTGTCCGTGCTCTTAATAGCATTGTATGAGCTTTGTACGGTATCTACGTCTTTAGCTACGGTTGCGAGCAAGAGGTCTGTCTGGAGCTCCTGTAGCTTGGTGATAGTGCTGTTGGCAGAGGTTATCTTGTCGTTTATCTGTGTTATCTGGCTCTGCAGGCTGGTAATGTTAGCAACAGCTGAGGCAAAACCAGCGCTTCCCTGCGCTACCTTGTCGCCCGAGAGCGTGGTGCTTGAGGCAACGCGTGACCAGCAGTCGGCTACTGTGGCCAGGTTTTGCTGCGCAGCTTGTATGTCTGAAATGGTGCGCTGCTTAACCCCCGCATACTGCTGCGCAGAAGAAACAGAGTTGCCAAGCGTCTCCATAAGCGTTTGAGCCTTTGAGGTAGACTTTTTGTCGGTAAAGTCGTCGCTAGGTGAGACGTTTGCGAGGCCGTTGTAGAGAAGTTTTGTGATTAGCTGGTTGCTAAGTGCACCAAGTATTTGGTCGATGCTCTCTCCAAGTTGTAGACTGTCGAGCTGGCCATCCATGGCTGTATGTAGAGAGTCTTCTATAACACTTCCCGGTGTAACAATTTTGTACGTACAACCGTACTCTTCTTTGCGAGAAGTACCGTCTGGGTCTTTAGTAGTGCGTATCTTACAATTGGATTTTTGTGTTTGAGAAAGGAATCCGCCTGGTGAGATAGAGTCTTTAGCATTGTTGGTGTCGTACACTATCTTGTTGCCAAGCATAATTTGCCCCTGCACAAAGCCGGCATACGGGTTGTTAGACGGCACGGTGGTGAGCTCAAGAAATGCCGGCCACCCGCCGTCGCTAAAGTTACCGTTAAGGAAGCTGTTTATGTTGCTGGTAACCCCTGTTAAGGTACACGAGCCAGCAGAGCTCGACTTGCGGTTTGCATAGCTCTGCGCGATAGCTATCTTTACCTGAAGTTGGAACGGGCTACACAAAAAGGCCAGGTCGCTGCTTTGTATAAACTCCCCTGCCGACTGGTCTGCAACTTTGCCAAAAAACTGCCCAAAGTCTTGTACATACGCTGGCTGGCCGTCAAAGCCTGAGTTGATCCAATCGACTGTACTGTCTGTTATTGCTTGGACTGCGAGGCGGCCGAGTGTACGCGTGAGACACTGACTTACGGTTTCAGTTGCTACTTTGGCGTGCGTACGAGGGTCATTAACAGCTGTTCCTCCTGCTATACCACCAAAAAGCCCCCCGATAAAAGGAATGCCTGACAAAAAACTACCCGCAGCACCAAGTGCAGAGTCTACCGCAATAATAGGAGGTTCTATTATAAGGCTTTGTGCTGTATAACTTACCAAACATCCTCCGATAACCACCGCGAGGCTCGAGAGTAGTGAAATGTCTTGTCCATCGGCACCCGTAACCTTGCTTATATAAGGTGAGCCAGTCACCGTACCGCCTTGTATGCTGTTTATGTCGCTTTGGTCGAAGTTAAAGCCCCCGCCACCACTTCCTCCAAAAAAGCCGGTGTTAACCCACGTCACCCCCACAGGGGTGCTGGTAAAGCTCGTGCTTGCAAAGTTGTAGGTAAACACGGTTCCTTGTGGCTGTGTGTTGGTAGTGCCTTGTGTACCAGTGTTGTTGCTGGTGCCGGTGTTTGAGCCGTAGGGCGCTTGCCCGTTGCCGCCGCTCCCGCTCGTGTTACCACTGTTTGAAGAGTCGGTAGCGGTGCCGAGCGAGCCGTTGTTGGGGAGTACCTCTGCTTTGTTGTGGCGGCCAAAAAACCAAAACCACAGTACGAAAGTGAGCACTGCAAGTAAGAGTGCCCCGAGGATTATAAATAGTATGCGTTTGTTCATAATTTATGACGCAAGCGAACTCCAGGCGCTACCCGGATCGTCTTTAGTAAAAAGTATACCGTTTTGAGAAAGGTTCTGCGCGATATTTATAAACAAACGATATGTCTCGTTGTTGAGTGCGTCGTAGCGTTGGTATGCAGCTAGTGCACGTAGCGGGTCGGTGTAGAGCTTTTCTATATCGGGAAACGAAGTTGCGATGAGTGCAAAGTTGTTAATGATTTTTAGATGGAACGGGGCAAGGCTTTTAGGCACTTCAAGCTCGGCAAGGTCATCTGCAAGTGCACCATAACCCTCCCCTATATCCTTAAGTGGTGCAAGCCGCGCAGGGTCGGCATTGTCGGTTGAGGTAGCGATGGTGTAGATGGCGCGGCCAAAGTTTGCTTCTGGGTGGCGCGCGATAGTTTGCATAAACGCGTTTCCATATGCACGCATGGTGTCTTTGTTATTTTCAACCACCAAAAGAGAGGCCTCGTTGTATCTGCTGGCAGGCTTCGTGTTGTTTATCTTTTGTACCGCGTCGGCGATAAGTGAGTCTTGGGTAGGTATGTCGTTGCCCAGCCCTTGTGCCTTTGCTGCGCTGAGGTTTACAAAAAGAGTGCGCGCTACGGTGTCGGTAAGGTTGTCGCTGGTGGCTGCTATTAGGAGCTCTTGTACCTTGTCGGTTGTTGGGCCTTGAGGTGCTTTGTTAAGTGGGCTCCTGTCTTGAATATCTTTAAGAGTTTTTTGCCAATCTTCAGAAGATGCTTGGTTTCCAACCGATGCAATCTCAGCTTTATGTGTTTCTGGAGGGTTGGTAATAAAGCGCGCGGCAACAACAAGCCCACCTGACAGAGCTATTGCACCTACCACAAGCACAAACCGCCTGCTCGGGAGTATGTCTCGTATCCCCATTACACACAGTATAGCAGCGCTTTTAGCACAAGCGGCCCATGTTTAAGCTTCTGAAGTGTATTACACCTTCAGCAACGCGAGCCACTTGGAGAGTGGCACATCTTCAGCTCGAGCGTTCTCCGGTATTTCAGCATCGAGGAGTGCTTGTGCAGTCCGGATACCAAGCAGGGGTTCCAGATTGCGCTTTAAATATTTTCTTTTTTGTCCGAAACCAGCCTTTACGAGTGTAAAAAACTTAGCTTCTGCTGCCGCATCTTTAAAATGTTTCCTTGAAATATTTTGTATATGCAAAATAGCCGAGTCTACATTAGGAATAGGGTTAAAAGCACCGCGTGGTACTGTTTTTACATAATGAGGCTCACCATACGCCTTTACTGAAAGAGAGAGAATACTCTCTTTCTTCTCGCGAGCGACACGCTCGGCCACCTCTTTTTGCACCAAAAGTACCAGTGACTGAGCCGGCCTCTTTTCCGAAAAGAATTTCTTCATAAGTGCTCCGGTTATGTAGTACGGGATATTTGCTACCACTTTGTAGGCACCTCGGATGCCCGCTTTCGCAAGCGTTATCTCAAGCGCGTCTCCCTCTATGAGTACTAGCTTTTTAGCTTTGATCTCTTTGGTAAAAGTTTTTTTAAGGATCGGTATAAGCCTCGAATCTTTCTCGATAGCTACTACTTTTGCACCACGTTTGAGGAGCTCGCGTGTTAGTGCCCCTTCGCCTGGGCCCACTTCAAGCACACGCTCCCCTGCCGCAATGGATGCGGTGTCGGCTATAAGTGACAAATAGTATGGGTTATGCAGAAAGTTCTGCCCCAAAGATTTCTTTTTTAACATTGTTTTGAGCGGTACGAGCTCTGCTAGTCCAGGTAGATGGTACGCACTATCCGCTCCGGCGACTCGCTCTCTATGAGGTCATTGGGTATGTCCGAGAGGAATTGGGAGGGAAAAGTGGCGTTTTTTGAGCCAAATACGGTCCGAAAGGCCGCATAGGTCAAGAACACTTTACGCTCTGCACGAGTTATTGCAACATAGCACAGTCTGCGCTCCTCTTCCTTGTCTGCTTCATCTCCGCCCTCGCGCTCGTACGGGAAAAGCCCTTCTTCAAGGCCAGTGATGAACACATGCGGAAACTCGAGCCCTTTTGACGCGTGTACGGTCATGAGGCGCACTGCGTTCGCCTCTTCTTTAAGCTCGTCCTGGTCGCTCGCGAGTGCTGCAGACTCTAAAAATCCTTCAAGACCTTCCGGGTTTGGTAGGTCGTCGAAGTGTGATGCTAGGGACACGAGCTCTTTTACGTTCTCCAAGCGCTCAGCACCCTCGAGCTTGTCTTCCTTAAGCGACTGCTCCAAACCGCTCTCCTCAAGCGCGTACCTAACCAGTTTCGAAGGCGTGAGTTCAATAGCTTTCTCTCGTATGCGGGCGAGTATGGCGCGGAAAGACGCCACTTTTTCACGCACGGCACCGGAGAGCTCCCCTTCTTGGCCTGAGAGGATCTTAAGCAGTGTTACTTTGCCAATACCTCGTGTCGGTACGTTAGCTATGCGCGCTATGTCGGCATTGGTCTCGTACACTGCGGCGCGGATGTAGGAAATAGTGTCCTTCACCTCTTTACGCTCGAAGAATTTTGTACCAAGCACTTGGTAGGATACGTCGCCTGCAAGAAACGCTTCTTCTATAGCGCGCGACTGGAAGTTGGCACGGTACAGCACTGCAAAATCTTTGGGTTGTGCGCCCTCTTTTATAAGCTCTTTTATCCGGCGCACAACAAAACCAGCTTCATCTCCCTCGTCAAATGCCTGGTAAAGTGATATCTTCGCCCCTTCAGTGTTGTTGGTGTATAAGGTTTTTTCCGGGCGGTAGACATTTTTCTTTATCACCTCATTTGCCGCTTCGATAATATTTTTGGTGGAGCGATAGTTTTCCTCAAGGAGAATTATTTTTGCTCCGGGAAACTGCTTCTCAAAAGACATGATGTTTTTTATCTCAGCACCGCGCCACCCATAAATGGTCTGGTCTACATCCCCTACCGCACAAATGTTGCGTTTAGGGCCTATAAGGAGTTCCATCATGCGCGCCTGTATCTTGTTGGTGTCCTGGTACTCGTCTACGTGTATGTAGGGCCAGCGTGCTTGGTACATGCGTCGGGCCTCCTCGTGTTGTTCAAGAAAGCGGGTTGAACGCGAAAGCAGGTCGTCGAAGTCGAGTGCTCCGTCGCTCGCAAGCGCTTGTTCATACAACCGCCAAACAGACACCAGCATGCGTTCGCGTGAGTTTTCTCCACCTGCTTCCATCTCCCCTACTACCCTTCCTTCCCCTTTTTGGCGCGAGATAAAGCTTAAGACCGCGCGAGGCTCGAGTTCTTCTATAGAGAGGCTCTTGAGGGCGTCTTTCACCGCCTTTTGAGACTCGGTACGGTCATAAATAGCTGGCATCCGCTTGAAGCCAAGCAGCTTCGAGTTTTCTTTGATGATAGTGAGCCCTAGTGAGTGGAAGGTTGAGACAAACGGCCTCGCTTTCCTTCCCAGCGGCTCTCCAAGATGTTTCTCGAGCATTGCCATGGCACGCTCGCGCATCTCCCCTGCCGACTTGTTGGTAAAGGTGATGGCAAGGATCTGCTCGGGAGATGCTCCGCGCTTCACTATTTCGAGCATGCGGTGCACGATGACGCGTGTCTTCCCGGCACCTGCTCCGGCAAGAACCAAAAGTGGCCCCTCGGTGGTGGTTACTGCCTCTCTTTGAGCCGGGTTGAGTCCTGAAAGGTGGTCCATGCGGCTGATTCTAGCAAAATATTACTATCCACAGGCGCAATTTTGTCTAGTTGACGCCCTCTACCCCTCCGGTATAGTGGATATACACAGGGTAGATGGATGGATTAAATGGCTTCGTTAAGCCATTTTCTGGAGAAAAGACGGTTCCTGTAGCTCATTTAGGCTTATAAACTCTAGTCAAAACAACCCTTTCGCCACGGTTAAGGCCTTTTTCGCGAATAGGGCAAAAAAAGCTATATTTCACAAGCTCTTCATAGGGTTTGGATTTTTCACTATTGCTACGGCCCCGCTTTTTGCCCAGGCAAGCTTCACCTCTTTTATAAGTTCGTGGTTCACTAGCACCGTCTCGGTCTCCCGGGCGGCGTCTTCTAATTTCAATTCCCAGACCGTTCCCCTGCTCGAGCCAGCGGTAAATATCGACCCCAACCCTGCCAAGGGTGGTGGCAACATAACTATTGTCGAAGGAGAAGCGCTTGCTGCCGAGACCGGTCCCTCAGGCACTGCTGTTGAGGCAAATCAGAAGCTGGTTTCAAACCAAATAAGCATTTATACCGTACATCAGGGAGACACGCTCTCTGAAATAGCACAGATGTTCGATGTATCGGTTAAAACTATTGTCTGGGCTAACGACATCCAATCCGGTAAGATCTCTCCCGGCCAGGTGCTTGTTATCCTCCCTATTACGGGGGTTCGTCATACGGTTGAAAAAGGCGAAACGCTTGCAACTATTGCTAAAAAATACAAAGGCGATGCGGACGAAATATATCAGTACAACGACCTAATAAGTGAAAAGCTTACTGTCGGAGACGTGCTTATTGTTCCGGACGGTGAGCCACTCGCGGCTCCTGTGTCGTCTATCCGCTCGAGCGGCCGCACTTCACCATTGCGGGGTGCAGGCGGGCCGCGTATGGACGGTTACTATACATGGCCAGTCTTAGGAGGTTTGCTCACACAAGGCCTTCACGGGTTCGATGCGGTTGATATTGGAGCTTCTGTAGGAACTCCAGTACTTGCCTCAGCGGGAGGTGTGGTTATTGTTGCTCGTAACACTGGTTGGAATGGTGGTTATGGTTCTTATGTGGTTATACAGCATGGCAATGGCACACAGACACTGTATGCGCACGCGAGTGCGGTGCTTGTTTCCACGGGAGACATTGTCACTATGGGTCAGACTATCGGGCTCGTCGGCCAGACCGGTAAGGCAACCGGCCCGCACCTACACTTTGAAGTTCGCGGTGCAGCAAACCCATTCGCAAACTAAAACCCGCCAAACTGGCGGGTTTACTGTTTACGCTCTCTATATTGCAGAGCTTCTAATAGGTGCGACTCGGTAATATCTTCAGATTCGTCGAGGTCTGCGATAGTGCGTGCCACTTTAATGACGCGATGAAACGCGCGTGGACTCATGTTGAGGCGCGTGCCTGCTTTCTCTAAAATGTCACGTACAACGGGTTTAAGTGGTACCAAGTCTTCAAGCTCTCGCGGCGTGAGTTCACTATTGGTTTTTCCTTGCTTCCCAAAACGTTTTTCTTGCATCGCACGAGCTTTCGCTACCAGTTCCCGTGCGCTTTTTGTTTCAACTCCATGTTTAGTGTAGTGACCAAGCTCTTTAAGTTCGACCGGACCCATGGTGACCCATAGGTCTACGCGGTCTGCAATAGGCCCAGACATCTTTCTGCGGTAACGCTCAAGTGCGCCAGGTGAACATATGCATTGTATTTCAGGATGCCCGTAGTTGCCGCAAGGGCACGGGTTCATGGCGGCAACCAAGGTAAAGCGAGCAGGAAAAAGAGCCGTACCCTTAGCGCGAGCAACCGATATAACACGGTCTTCAAGGGGCTGGCGTAGTGCCTCGATAACTCTGCGTTCGAACTCAGGGAATTCATCAAGAAAAAGCACGCCTCGGTGTGCCAATGTTGCTTCTCCTGGTCGAGGGTTTGCTC
>CAYPJX010000007.1:0-12652 GCA_964411175.1 uncultured Candidatus Saccharibacteria bacterium
AGTAGATAGTGAAGATGTTCGTATCTGCAAGCTTCGCTGCGTCTGCTGCAGCAAGCGCTGCCTCTTGCGGTGTTACCGGTGCAAAATAACTTACTTGGAGCTTAAGCGAGTCGACATGCTCAACCGAAGCGTTGTCACAGCCAGAGCCAGGGTCCACGGAGCGTATGCGTGCGCGGAAGTTGGTGTTAGTAAACTCACTCGGAGCCCATGTATGGCCCGACCAGTCGTCACTTACTGAACCAAATGTGTAGGACGCGAGCGTCTCTGAAATGGTTTGCGACTTCTCGGTTGTCCAACTTGAGCCGCCATTCCAGGAGAGGTCTGCGTTGAGCTGGCAGTCGGCCGATGCTGTAGTAGGCAGCGTATAGTTGACCGTCACCAAAAGTTGGTCGAGTGACGTAGTGATGCCCATGTTAGAAGTATTTTGTACACGCACCACAAAGTTGCCGTTGTTGAAGTCTGCTGGCAGCCATGTCCTGCCCCACAGGTCGGCTGCACTATTACCGGTAGGAGCTATTGCCGCTTCGGTTGCGGTGAGCGGCACGGTTTTAGTTGCTGTGTAGGAGCTACCGTTGTTAGACGAAAGCGCCATTGTTGCAGAGCCAGACACCGGATTGGTGTAGGTAATAAGCGCACGTATAGCACCTACCTGCACCGTAGTGTTACCAACTTTTTGTACACCAACCTCCAGTGCAGAGCTTCCTGTTTTTACAAAGTCGGGTATGTCGATAGTTTGTGTACGCTGTGCACAGTTGTTTGAGCTGGTGACGGTAATGGTTGGTGAGTTGGTGCGTACGTTGTTGGCGTACACAAAACTCTGATACTGCCCGTTGGTACTGCCTTGGTCCCAGGTGAGCACTTGCACGCTGGTTATCACCGAGTTGTTTGGTACAGAGGATAGGTCTATGTCTACCGACTCGCGGTTGCCGTTATTGTTACTGTCGATACGGTCGTTACTTGAGCAACTTACAAAAAATGTTTCATCAACGTCGCCTTCGTTGCCATTCCAGTTTGAGTCGGAACCTTGCCCTGCCGGGTAGAGCGTTGAGGTCGTGTTTGAGCCACCACTGCCGCCCACCTTTCCTTCAAACGACACCTGTATGCCGGTAATGGTTGCGTTGGGAGGTACCGCGAAGCCAAACGTACCAAAGCCTTGCTGCTGGTTGAGTGTGGTGCTTGTGGCATACATGTTGTCGCTCACACTTGCCGCGATAGGCGTTGACCATTGGTTTGGAGTGGCTGCCGCAGAAGGCACCTTTTGCACATTCTGCGTGGGGCCAGGGACAGTGGCCGTGGTAGTAGCCCACGCATCAGCAACAAGCTCAATACCTTGTATGGTTGCATTCGAAGGAACAGTGGGCAGGTTAAAGTTGTAGTAACGATGTCGATGTCCGGCAGCAGCACCGTCGGTTGCCTCTCCGCCTCCCTGCGCATAGGTACCCGTGGCGTTTTGCCAGAGGTCGCCATTTGCATTTTGCACGTTTGCAGTCGGGTAGAAGAAACCAGTACTTATAGTTGAACCGCTTGAAGGCTGGTTTGGGTCTCCGTCTGAAATGAGTATGAGCACCTTCTCCTTCCCCGGCTGATGCCGCACACTGTTCATCTCTTCGTTACCTTTAGCGATAGCAGCAGCAAGGTTGGTGTAGGAGATAGGGTTTTGCGGTAGACCGCCGTCGATAGCAGTTTTAATGGCGGCGTAATTGTTTTGAAGTGTTGAAACTATTTCTGCACTGACACCCGTTGCCACGTCGCCGAAGCGACCAAAGGAGAGCAGTGGGTGTGATGAAGTGACGCCTGCGTACAGGTCGACCAATGCTTTTGCTGCAGTTTTTTCATCGGGGATCCATGCGCTGTTTGAGAACATACTGTATGAACGGTCGAGCATCATAACAGTTTCCGCGCACACTGGAGCTGGTGGTGGATTGTCGTCGAAGTTTATGACGCATACTTTGTTGTCGCCCAGGTTAAGTGAGGCATTACCCGCGCCCATAGTACCCGTACACTGGTAGCCCCATGAAGACACACTATATATAGAAGGGTTAGGGCTCGTGGCAGTAACGGTATGCGAGCCTGCAGAAACCGTGTACGCCTGACCAAGTGTTGCGGGAGTTCCGTCGATAAAGAGCGACACGCTCGCGGGTGCGGCGGTACCGGTGCCGTCGTCATTTTTTACGTTAGCAATAAGCGTAAGTGTGGTAGTAACTGGGTTGTTGGTAACGGTACACGACTTGATGTCGCCACCCTTGATAGTGCCCGAACATGGTGCGGTGTAGGAGCCGGCGAAGCCTGGCACTGGAGTTTCAGAAACACTGTATGCCACCGTACTACCACTGGTTGGGATGGTAACAATAACGCCTGTTGCAGAACCCGCAAAGGAAGACTTAGAGGGGTTTACGCTCGCAATGTTCATCGTAAAGTCGCCCGGCGTGAGCTGTGTGCCAGAAGACGGGTTGTTAACAAGCGTCTGCACGATGAGTGTGCCGTAGTTAGGTGCGCTTGGTATAGCGCCCAGGTGTAGGTTGTTGACGCTCTGTAGAAGCTCGAGGTTGGCAAACGCATTGCGCACTGCAGCTTGAGTTTTTACCGTTACGAGCCCTGCTTGGAGGTCTGCCGGGTCTATAGCAAATACTTTGCAGTTGCCACCCGGCGTGTTTGAGGTGGTATTGCCGAGATAGTTCGGGTCGGTAATAAGCGAAGCAAGGGCTTGGTCTGCACACCCTTCTGCGAGCGCGTTCGCCTGCTCCTTGGCTTCGGTACCAAGTACGACGAAACGCGTCATCCAACCTGCAAGAGAATTTATTTTTCTTATTTTATTTTTGTTTGTGTGAAGGAAAATTTGCATAATTACTTGTAGTGAGCGTGTCGAACTACTGGCGCAGATACATGGCGTAACTAAATTGCTTGCCACCCAGCGTATACTCTGCACGCACCGCGGTTGGGAGCCCGTTTGCGGGCGGTGTCACGCTAAACGCCACTTGCTCAAGCAGTATGCCGTCGGGTGTAAGCGGTAGTGCTGCCCCAGAGCCGCGTTTGAGTGTCATGCGCGAGCCACTACCGTCAAACACCAGTGGGCTTTGCGAGCCCAGGTCGCTACGGGTAATGGTGAGCACGTTGCCACCAGAAACAGACACTGCGCTTGCAGGAGCGAGCGCCCACGCAAGTTTACGCGCAACAAAGGTCCCTTCCTGTTGAGAGACAAAACTTAGGTCTTGACGCTGACCGCTCTGTAGCAGCTGAAACGCGGAGACCACGGCACCGGTCATAAGCATACCGAAGAGGGCGATGTAGATGAGTACCTCTACCATCGTGAACCCACGCGCAGTTGTGTAGAGTTTTTGTTTCATGTTAGTTGCTCTTGAGCACACGTAAGCGCGGTGTCGACTGTACCGCTACGTATACACTGTCGCCTTCAGTGTCGAGACCGCCTAAAAGGCCGGAGACGTTGTAGGTAGCGACACTCGCACCAAACACCCCACTACTTTCGCTCAACACTTGCACTTGCCCACCACTCTTCGTGGTTGCCAAAAATACATACGGTTCGGCCACGCGCACGGAAAGTACGTCGCCTCCTATCTCTTTTGAACTTATGGTGGTGAGGCCTGAAGTCGCACCGTATATGTTTGACGCGTTGAGCGCATAGAGTTCTGCGCCTGTGTTGCTTACACGCCCCACATACACTGTGTTCCCTGCAAGGAAGATACTTCTGCTTTCATAACTACCGGGTAGGTCTGTTGCAGCACCAGCAAGTTCAGTGATTGAACTCGGCGTGGTGACGTCGAGTGCCATAAACTCCTTGGTATTGTTGGTGGTCGCAAGAAACGCCAAGCGCTTGAGTGTGCTTCCTTGCTTCACGTCGCGCACCACCATGCCATACACGGAGGTATTAAGTTCGCGGCTTCCTACCTCGACCGGGTTACCCGGGTTTGAAACGTCGATGATATGAAACTCGGGGCCGGTGGTCTCGCGCGTCGCGATGTAGACCTTGCGATCGTAGTACGCGAGCCTCCACCCCTGCGGGTACGAGCCATTTTTGTCGACACCGGAGAGTGCGAGCTTGGCAACCGAACTCGGACTATTGCTGTCGGTTAGGTCGAGCACCTCAAAGCCGACCGTCGTGCTTGCAATGGCTGCGTAGCCGTAGGTGCGGCCGGTTGAGAGGTCACGCGCAACCTCTATGGCGTTGAGCGGGTCCATCGGTGCAAAGGAGTTGGCAAAGGAGATAAAGCCGGTACTTTTTGCTGCAGCAAAGTAGGGCGATGCACTCGACGATATGTACGAGATGCCACCGAGGGTGTCGATGCCCGTGGGTACCGCACCCGAAACATCGAAAGAAACACTTTGCGTTATGCTGCCCCACGCACCTGCGGGTGTCGTGAGCGGGCAGTCGCCACCGAGGTTAATGGCCTCCCCGGTATCGGTAAGGTTAGTAAACAGTGATGTGGTGGTAGTGGGGTAACCCGGCACCTGCCAGTCGATCTCTGCGGTCACATACTTTGAACACGGCGAGAGGTCGTCGACCTTGGTGGTGAGGTAGTAGCACAAACCTCCTGCATCGCATGCGGTGTCGGAGATGCGTGCCATGGAAGATGAGCTCGCCAAACGGAAATCTTTTTTAACGACCGCACGCAACTCTTCGATGCGCGTCTTTGCTTTGTAGAGACCTTCGCTGTTGGTCTGCGCAGCAATAGCCCAGTAGGCAGAGCCAAAGTGTGCCAAGATGACTCCCGCAAATACGAGCGACATGAGTGCAAAAGCGATCATGAGTTCGAGCGTACTGAATCCGTGTGCGTTTCTTTTCATATAGTTACCAGTTGAGCCCGCCTTCACTGTTTATAGAGATGTCGTAGGAAAAATTGCGGTTGGTGTCTTGCATAGTGATAGTTCCCGAGACGCTTGCGTTGCCGTTAAGCTGCTCAAACACCACCTCATGGGGCGAAGCGGGTGAAAGTGCGAACGCATAGTTTGCCTTGTAGGCAACGCGTGTAGCAGGGTCACTCGCGGCGTAGCTTGTGCCTTCAAACAGCACGTAACTGTCTGGCGCATCAGCGGGAAAAAGCGCGAGGCCGTGCGGCTTTTGGTCGACATTGTTGAGTGAGTCTATGCGTGCCTGGCCAAGCAGGTTTACTAAGGTACTTCGCTCAGTGCGGAATGCATCGCCTCGATAACTGTTGAGGTCGATAAACAGCACTGCGCTTCCCACCACGGCAATAAGCCCAATGACGATAAGGAGCTCTATGAGCGTGAAGCCCGCCTGTGCGGGCAAACGCCTACTTGTGGAGATTTTGTGTGATGCCATAAATCGGAGTAATGATCGAGATAGCGATAAACCCGACCACCAAACCCATCACCACCATAAGAAATGGTTCGATAAGTGTTGAAAGGTTTTTTGTGAAGTCATCTACCTCGGCCTCGTACATCTCCGAGAGGTATACCAACGTGTCAGAGAGCGTACCGCTTTTCTCTCCCACCGCTATCATGTGCGCAAAAATGTCTGGGAAAACCGCTTTATGTTTACTCATGTAGAGCGAGATACGCTCACCGCGGTCGACGGACTGTACGAGTGCTTTGTAGTGGTGCTTGTATACGAGGTTCTTGGTGGTATCGGCAGTAATGGAGATAGCTTCACCGAGGCGCACGCCGCTTTTAAGCAGGAGGCCGAGCGTGCGGCTACTGTTCGCAATGTTGAAGTACTGCACCATCTGCCCCACCATCGGCATGCGCAAAATGAGTGCGTCGAAAAACGCCTGCACGGAAGTTATTTTCTTGTTGAGTATGAGTAGCACTGCGAGCGCAAGCGAGAGGCCCACGATGACGTAGAGGCCATGCGCCTGCATGAAGGTGCTTACCGACATAACGATGCGAGTACTGAGTGGAAGCTTCATATGAAGCGAGGTAAAGACCGGCATGATCTTCGGGAAAAGGTAGAGCATGAGGAACGCGGTGATGCCGAGTGTTGCAACGGAGATGAGCACCGGGTAGATGAATGCACCCACTACTTTACTCTTCAGCGTCGCACGTTTCCTAAGCTCGTCGGAGAGGTAGCCCAAGTTCTGCGAAAGCGAGCCGCTACTCTCGCCCACTTTTACAATATGCACTGCAAAGTCGCTGAAGACTTTGGGGAACTTACCGAAGGAGCGCGAGAGCGCTTGGCCCTGTGAGACATCGGCAATGATCGCGTCGAGCATAGCACCCTGGCCGCGTGAGCGCGACTGCTCGCGCAGCACATGGAGTGCTTCTATGAGCGGTACGTTTGCGTTCATAAGAAACGCGAGGCGCTTAGCCAAGAGTGTTTGGTCTTTAAGCGAGAGCCTTGAGGCAGTCGCTATCGAGAAAGATGTAGTTCCCTTTTTTACCTGAGTTGCGAACGAAGAGTACCAGGTGGTTACTCCGGAAGCCGTAACTACCTGCGCGCCTCTGCTAAAAAGTTTTTTCATGCTGCGTGGTGTAAAAAATAAAAGCTAGTCATGCACGATGCGCAAAATCTCCTCGAGTGTCGTCTGCCCTGCACGCACCTTGCGTATACCGTCTTCAAGCATGGTGGTCATACCGTTGCGTATAGCAATGCTGCGCAACTCAGAAGCGGATGCTTTGCGCATGATCGCGTCTTTAATGTCGACATCGGCCACCAGCACTTCGTTCACACAGAGGCGGCCTTTGTAGCCGGTCTGGTTGCACTCAGCACAACCTTTGCCATGTGCAAATACTTCGTCTGCTGTTATAGGGCGCGCAATAGGCAAAGCTTTTACCGCCTGCGCTACCGCCTCTCCCACTTTTATAGGTCCTTTGCATGCCTCGCATATCTTACGCACCAGGCGCTGACCTATAGCTATGTTTATGGTTGAGGCCACGAGGTAGGCGTCGATACCCATGTCGAGCAGGCGCGGGAGCGTGGTCGCTGCGTCGTTGGTGTGGAGCGTTGAAAGGAGGAGGTGGCCCGTGAGCGCCGTGTTAACCGCGATGCCAGCAGTCTCCGCGTCGCGGATCTCGCCCACCATGATGATGTCTGGGTCTTGGCGCAGTATGGAGCGCAAGCCGTTAGCAAAGGTAAGGCTCGCACGCGCATTCACTTGTATCTGCTCTATGTCTGCGACTGCATACTCGATAGGGTCTTCGATCGTGACGATCGATATCTCCGGCGAGTTGAGCATGGTAAGGAGTGTATAAAGCGTCGTGGTTTTGCCCGAGCCTGTGGGACCAGTGGAGAGGATCATGCCGTTGGGGCGGCGAATGGCCGACTCTATTTTTTGACGATCTTCAGGGCTGAAGCCAAGCTGCTCGAGCGTAGTTCGATTCTGCGACTGGTTGGCCAAGAGGCGCATAACCACGTTCTCGCCATGGTACGTAGGCACGATGGATACACGAATGTCTATATGAAGCTCGGTGTCGGGTATTGGGAAGCGGAAGCGACCGTCTTGGGTTGCTTGGTGTTCGTCGGTACGAAGACCCGCGAGCACCTTAATGCGAGACACTAGTTCATTCTGTATAGACTTGGGCGCTTGGCAGAGTTCTTCGAGCACACCGTCGACACGCACGCGGATGCGCATCTCGCGAAGCGCTGGGTCCATGTGGATGTCAGAGGCACGGCGAGAATGTGCGTGCAATATAAGCGTATTAACGAGACTGATTATGGAAATGTCGGCGCCGCGAGCAAGCTCATGTACGAGCGCTTCACGGCCAGGCAATGTGAGGGTAGGAGCCTCCATGGCCACTTTTATACGCTCGATTTAGCAAGAGTCTACATAGACACCGCAGTTTTTACATTTTTTAATTGCAACACGGTTTACGTATTTGCAAACCTTCCCCTTTTCCACCTCGTGCGTACAATACGACTGTCTAAATCTAACCCTGGAGGTTAAGAATGAAAGTTCTTTTCGTTCGAATTCTGGCCAGCATGGCATTTCTGGCGTCCATGTGGGCGCTCTCGATGCCGGTGCAGGCCGCCGACGTGCAGCAGTCCTACGACTTCTGCGCCACTTTCCAGCCCAAGAGCGCCGCCGACCACAAGGTCTGGCAGCAGAATTGCGGCGGCGAGGTGGTGCCTGTGGGCAACTACTGCGAAACGCACAAGTTCCCGGGCCTCTTTGGCTCGAAGGAAGCGTGGCGGCTCTGGAAGGAAAACGGCTGCACGTACACGCCGCCGGCTCCCCCGCCGAGCGACCATCCCTCTACCAACAATCCTCCGCCGGACGACGAATATACGCCGCCGGAGGAAGAGGAAGACTGCCCCGATGACCAGTGGGAACACGAGGACGACGAGTCCGACTGGGGCGACGAGGAAGATGAGGAGTCCGACTGGGGCGACGAATCTGACTGGGGCCACGAGGATGAAGAATCCGACTGGGGCGACGAGTAAGTTACCCCATCGCTCACCTCGAGCGGCAGCACAAACAAAAAGCAGGGCTCCGGCCCTGCTTTATTTATTTTGTATAGCATTGCTATGCCAGAGCATTTTTCTAACTCGTATATGGGTATATACTTATCCCATGAATAAAAAGTTGATCCTCCCTGTTGGTCTTTTCATTATCATTTTAGCACTTGCAGGAATCGTGTTTTTTGTGCCGTCTAATAAGCTTGTTGCTCCAACCAACACTAATACACCTACCCAAACTGCACAGAAAGCAGAGATAACCGACCTCATAGGAGTAGATGTGCCAGTCATAGGAGCGAAAGTATCCTCTCCGCTCACGGTCACCGGTGCCGCACGCGGCACCTGGTTCTTTGAGGCAAGTTTCCCTGCAGAGCTCCTCGATGCACAGGGTAAAGTTATTGCACAAGAACCAGGCCAGGCACAGGGCGAGTGGATGACCACTGAGTTTGTACCCTTTACCCTAGAGCTCACCTTCCCTGCACAACCAGCAGGCTCCAAAGGCACTCTCGTCCTCAAGAAGGACAACCCTTCCGGCGACCCAGCGCTTGATAAGTCGCTTGAAATACCCGTCACTTTCTAGTTTTTAGCCCCAAGTGGGAAGCAAACTAGGCGACATTAAAACTCACTAGTCAAAGTGGGAAATGGATACCCGTTTGTGGCGCGTTTTTGCAAAAAAACGCGCTTTTTCGTGCAAATTTGACCACATTTTTGAAAAATATTGTGCGAAGGATTGCCTCTCCCCTAAAAAAGTTTTCGAGTAGCTTATCCACCGAAATTTCTACACAAATTCGTAGAGTTTTTTTAGGCTCGGAGCCATACTTAACAGTCCATGATGACAACCGTAACAAAGATTAAGAAGCGCAACGGGGAGATTGTCGATTTCGACCCGGCAAAAATTACTATAGCGGTCAAGAAGTCGTTCGCGGCAGTATTAGGAGACGAACACGAGCAAGAGGCTATTGAGATCACTACGGTGGTTGTAGGAGCGGTGGAGGCCAAGTTTGGCAACACGGCTTTTATGCCGACCGTGGAAGAGATCCAAGACCTGGTAGAGACCGCGCTCATGGAGCGCAGTTACTTTACGGTTGCCAAGTCTTATATCATCTACCGCTACGAACACGAAAAGATTCGCCAGGTAAAGCGCCAAGAGGTTGTTGAGAAGATCAGCGAAAACACCCTTATGGTGGTAAAGCGCGACGGCACCCGGGTGCCCTTCTCCGAGAGTAAGCTTACGCGTACGCTCATGCGCGCAACTGAAGGGTATGAACGCCTTATAGACGTACCTACCATCATCGCTAAGGTCCGTCAGGAGATGTTTGAAAATATCAAAACAACCGATATCCACGAGGTGCTCATCATGGTGGTTCGCTCCTTTATAGAGCGCGACCCAGCACATTCGTTTGTTGCGGCACAACTCCTCCTCCAGACCATGTACAAGACCGTCTTAGGTGATGAAGCATTTGTAAACCTCGAAGAAGCACATAAGAAGGGTTTTATAGCCACTATCAAGCACGGTGTTGGGCTGGGCCAGTTCGACAAGCGTATGCTCGACTTCGACCTTACACGCCTTGCAAACGAGCTCCAGATAGAGCGTGACCACGAGTTTAAGTACTTGGGTCTCCAAACGCTCCAGGCTAATTACCTTTCCAAAGAACACGGAACCAAAAAGCTCCTTGAGACCCCGCAGATATTCTGGATGCGTGTAGCTATGGGCTGCGCCTTGGCTGAAAAGACCCCAGAGGCACGCAACCAACAGGCAGTGGAGTTCTACGAAATAATGTCGGGCATGTACTACACACCCTCCTCTCCTACCCTCTACCACGCAGGCCTCTCGCTCCCACAACTCTCTTCCTGCTTCCTCTCAACCGTACCAGACGATCTCCATGCTATTTTCGACGAATACAAAGACGGTGCGCAGCTCCTTAAGTATGCAGGTGGCCTCGGTGTAGACTGGACTCCAGTGCGCGCAACCGGCAGCCTTATTAAGAAGACCGGTGTCGAGAGCCAGGGCGTTATACCCTTCCTCAAGATAGCTAACGACGTAACCATCTCTATCAATCGCTCGGGCCGACGCCGAGGTGCCGCTGCGGTATACCTCGAGTACTGGCATGCAGACATTGAAGACTTCCTTGAGTTGCGTAAAAACACAGGCGACGAGCGCCGTCGTGCACACGACCTTAACACAGCGGTATGGATCCCTGACCTCTTTATGAAGAGGCTTCAAGAAGACGGTTACTGGACACTCTTCTCACCTTCCGACACTCCAGACCTCCACGAGATATATGGCGCTACATTTGAAGCACGCTACGAGGAGTATGAGGCGCTCGCCGACGAGGGTAAGATGCCATTCTTTAAGCGCATTCGCGCTGCAGAACTCTGGAAGAAGCACCTCACCATGCTCTTTGAAACGGGCCACCCGTGGATCACTTGGAAGGACCCTTCAAACGTACGCTCTCCGCAGGACCACGTAGGAGTGGTGCATTCTTCAAACCTTTGCACCGAAATTACGCTCAACACCTCCGCTGAAGAAACTGCGGTCTGCAACTTAGGCTCCATCAACATGTCCTCTTTCGTGCGCAATAAGCAGTTCGACCGCGACCTCGTAGCCCGCGTAGTGCCGGTTGCGATGCGTATGCTCGACAACGTTGTAGACGTTAACTTCTACCCAACTGAGAAGACCAAGCGCTCTAACATGCGCCACCGCCCTGTAGGCTTAGGCCTTCGCGGTCTCCAGGACGCGCTTTATAAGCTCGATATCAACTTCGACTCAGAAGAGGCGGTGAAGTTCTCCGACGAGAGTATGGAGATAATTGCCTACCACACCATCCTCTCTTCTGCCCTCTTAGCTAAAGAGCGCGGTGCATACGAGACCTACAAAGGCTCTAAGTGGGACCGCGGTATCTTCCCGCAAGACACCTTGGCACTCCTTGAGGCAGAGCGTGGCATCCGCATTGATGTGCCTCGCCACGAGACCCTCGACTGGCGCTTAGTGCGCGACGCGGTAAAACAGTGGGGTATGCGCAACTCCAACACCATGGCAAATGCGCCGACCGCCTCAACCGCAAACATTGCCGGCTGCTACCCAACCATTGAACCTATCTACAAGAACATCTACGTAAAGAGCAACATGGCAGGCGACTTCATGGTGGTCAACGAGTTCCTTGTTGAAGACCTCAAGAAGCTCGGTCTCTGGAGTAGCGATATGCTCGAGAAGATCAAGTTCTACGACGGCTCTATCCAAAACATCGAAGAGATCCCTCCGGCTATCCGCGCTAAATACAAAGAGGTGTTTGAGATAGAATCGCAGTGGCTCATTAAGGCAGCTGCATACCGCGGCCGCTGGATAGACCAGAGCCAGAGCCTCAACATCTTCTACAGCGGCACCTCGGGTAAAGTGCTCTCAGAGATCTACCAGTACGCGTGGTCACTCGGCCTCAAGACCACCTACTACCTACGCACCATGGGTGCGAGCCGTATCGAGAAGTCGACCATCAACCTCGCTAAGTATGGCGACAAGAACAGTGTTGCATCTCAAACGGTTGACTCAAGCACTCTCTCAAACGAGTCTCCTACTCCGTCAACCATTATCATTCAAGAGACTGTAACTATGGCAGCAGTGGGGGCATCCATCCCTTCACCTTTCTCTTCGGAAATACAGGCAAAGGTGGCACATTCAACCCCTACCGCCACTGTAGTTGAGATGGTTGAGACCGTGCGTGTAGTCGAAACTCCAAAGGTGCAGCTTAGAGAACCTAAAGCGTTTGCCTTCTCGTCTTCCGCTGCAGACCCTTCGGCAATGCAAATGAGACGTCCGCAAGTTGAAATAATGGGAGAAGCGTGCGAATCTTGCTCTGCATAAGTTCGCTTATAAACAGCAGTAATATTAGTAAGTACTAGTTCAAAGTTATGGCTGGAATCATCAACGGCGCGTCAACCACCGACCCAAATAAGATACTTCCGATGAAGTATCCATGGGCACGCGTACATTATAAGAAAGGTGTGGCAAACAACTGGGTGCCTGAGGAAGTTTCGATGCAGCAAGACGTCGAGCTCTGGAAGAAGCCTGGCGCCCTTTCTGAAGACGAACGCCGCATGATCCTCTGGAATCTCGGCTTCTTCTCTACCGCCGAGAGCCTCACTGCTAACAACCTCGTACTGGCTATCTACCGCCATATCACCAACCCTGAGAGCCGCCAGTATCTCCTGCGCCAGTCCTACGAAGAGGCGGTACACACCGACACCTTTATCTACTGCTGCGATACACTCGGCCTCAACCCAGACGAG
>CAYPJX010000007.1:12662-17214 GCA_964411175.1 uncultured Candidatus Saccharibacteria bacterium
CCATGTATGAGACCATTCCCTCTATTAAGGAGAAGGATGAATTTGTGGTAAACCTCACCAAGAGCGTGTTCGACCCAAACTTCACGACCGAAGGTGTTGAGAACATTCAGAAGTTCGTACACGACCTCGTAGGCTTTTACGTCATCATGGAAGGTATCTTCTTCTATGCAGGCTTTGTGATGATGCTCTCAATGCTCCGCAAGAACCGTATGGTGGGTGTGGGAGAGCAATTCCAGTTTATTCTCCGCGACGAGTCGGTACACCTAGCTTTCGGTGCAGACCTCATCAACACTATCGTGCGTGAAAACCCAGCTATCTGGACACCCGAGTTCAAGCAGGAGCTTGTCGACAACATAAAGCGCGCTGTTGAACTTGAAAGTAAGTACGCAGACGACGCACTCCCTCGTGGCATTTTGGGTCTTACTCCAGCTTCGGTTAAGGAGTATGTTGAGCACATTGCAGACCGCCGTCTCGAGCGCATTGGTTTGCCTAAGATGTATCATAAGGAAAACCCGTTCCCTTGGATGTCGGAAATTATCGACATGCCAAAGGAGAAAAACTTCTTCGAAACGCGTGTTACCGAGTACAAGACTGGCGAGCTCGACTGGTAATACAATCAGAAATAGAACAAACCGCCCGGGGTTCCCCTCGGGCGGTTTTGCTTAGAAGACGCGCTGCTGCATAGCCGCAAGTTCGGCCGTTATGGAGCCCATAAGGCCGTAGACGCGCAGTATAAAGAGGTTGTCGAAGGGAGAACTGCTCATCTTGTTGAACCGGTCTACCTTGTCGCCCAGCGTATAGAGCGTCTTGATTTTCGCCGCGATCATCACCATACGGTTGCAATGCTCTGCAAAGAGCGCTTCACGCCGCGCCACATCGAGATGAGGAGCTTCGGCAAGGTATTGGCGTGTCTCTTCGTCGAGCACTGGAATAGCGGCTTTCATGTTGTTGAGGAATTCAAGCAGGTCGGGCGGGTCGCCCTTCGATGCCTTTTCTTCGCAGCGCTTTACGTAGTAGAAGACTTCGTGTCGGACAAACTGCTCCCTCGTAACCGCAGCATTCATGATGGATGACCTCTCTCTTGGTAGGAACAAAAGCTCCCGACACCATAGCGCCGTTTATGTGCAATGTCTAGAAATAACAAACCGCCCGGAAACCGGGCGGTTTTTGATTGTGCCGCACGAGTGTGGCACCAGTCTGCTACTTCACGACACGCAGTTTGTGCACAGCGGGCATGTCTTTTACCTTACTCGGCAAGAGATTTTGCCCCTTGGGATACAAGAGGCCACCTATCTCTTTCGCCTCGAAAGAGATCTGCCCATTGGAGCCGGCAACCTGCCGAAACTCGGTCATCTTGTCCCTAAAGAGCGAGAGGTGGGTACGCTCCCGTGTGTAGAGCCAGCTGCTTCCTGCGTGGAGCGGCTGGAAGGCACACCACGCAAGCTGTATATGAAGTCGGTCGCCAGCTTCAGACTTGGTAATACTTTTAATGAGCCCTCGGTACATTCTCCCTTCAGTCTCGAGCCATTCGAGGTCGCCACCTTCATAGCGGCGAATGGTGTTGATGAGCTCGTCCCACTGCACCAGGTTGAACATGCAGTCCTCCTTCTAATTGTGCTGCTGGCGCTACTATAACACAAATATATACTTTTGTCTAAAACTATTTAAGGCTCTTTTCTACCGTATAGTCGCCCACTTTAGTACGTAAAATATGGAGTGCGAGCGCGGGGACACCCAGCTCTTTCCCAAGGCCGTGCGCAATGGAGCGCACATAGGTGCCCGACGAGCATGACACTTTTATAGTGACACATTTAAAACTCCTCCCGTTTTTAGGGTTGAGCGTGCGATGCCATGCTTCAAGTATTTCCTCCTGCCTAAAGTCGCCCTGTACCTTATCCACACTCGTTTCTATGAAGTTAAGCAGGGTCACTTCGTTTACCTTGTACATGCCGGTTACTTCTATGTCGAAAATGTTGACTGAGCGGGTGGGCATAGTGAGCGCACTTAACGCTCCTGCACGAGCCCATTCAAAGAGCGAGCGGCCCTCGACCGGCTTTGATGAAAACGGCGGGTACTCCTGTTCCACCTTACCGCGAAATTCGTTGAGCGATTTTTCAATATGCGCGCGCGTGACCTCACCGGAGTCTCCCGTGTTCATTACCTTACCAAGGACATCGTAGGTGTCGGTCGAAGCACCAAAAAGGATGTCCACCACGTACTCTTTATTGAGGTTTAAATACTCTTCCCTGCGCTTGTTTGCTTGGCCTACAAGACACAGCATCACGCCCTCGGCCATAGGGTCAAGACGCCCGGCATAGGAGAGCACTTCTCGCTCGTACGCAGGCTTTTGTGTGCGTAGGCGCTCCAGGCGCTCCCGCGGGGTTTCTCCCAGGTTCTTGTACAAATTGAGGACTTCTCCGCCAATGTTCTGTGCTGCTGACATCTGATACACTGTAATCAATCGGAAGGTTTATGTCCAAAAAAGACTCATCACACAACGAAAAATTGTCGACCGAAAGCTACAAGGGCGTACGCGACTTCTACCCAGAAGACCAGTCGCTTCTGCGTTACATAACCTCAACCATGCGCGAGGTGGTCGAGCAGTTCGGCTACGCCGAGTATCACGCGTCGATTCTCGAACCTGCGGAACTGTATCGCAGCAAAACCAGCGATGAAATAGTAAACGAGCAGACCTACACGTTTACCGACCGTGGCGGCCGCGAGGTAACACTGAGGCCTGAGATGACCCCAACCGTCGCGCGTATGGTGTCCGCAAAGCGCCGCGAGCTTGGCTTCCCACTGCGCCTGTACTCCATCCCTAACGTCTTCCGCTACGAGCGCCCGCAGCGCGGCCGCCTGCGCGAACACTGGCAGCTTAATGTCGATATTTTTGGCTCAAAGAGTCTTGAGGCCGAGGTGGAGATTATCTCCGTCTCGCACGCAATAATGAAAGCCTTTGGCGCTAATGACCAAGACTTTGTCATAAAGATAGGTAGTCGCAACTTCCTCAACGCACTTGTTAAAGACCTCAATCTCTCTCAGGAGAGCGGTAAGAGGCTCATCGGCCTCATAGACCGCAAGGCAAAGATGGCCAGGGAGGAATTCATGCAGGAGATAACCGACCTCGGCATTGCCGCAGAGATGCTTGAGTCTAACTCTGTACCAGAAGATGTTGCTGAGGTCATAGAAAAACTTCAGAGTCGGGGCATCACCAACGCCGTATTTTCACCTGAAATAGTACGCGGCTTCGACTACTACAGCGGTATTGTGTTTGAGGTCTTCGACATGCACCCGTTAAACAGCCGTTCGCTCTTTGGTGGTGGACGCTATGACAACCTAACTGGCCTCTTCGACGAGAACCAAGTCCCTGGTGTGGGCTTTGGTATGGGCGACGTCACTATTAAAGACTTCCTAGACGTACGTGGCTTCCTCCCTGAATACGCACCGAAGGCAAAGGCTTATATAGCACTCGCATCGCCAGAGCTTAGTAACGACGCGCAGTCTATAGCGGCACTTCTACGCAGCCAGCACGTGGCGTGCGAAGTAGACTTTGGTGAAAAGAAGCTTGGCGACCAGATAAAGACAGCCACCAAGCATAAAGTTCCCTACCTTATCGTGGTAGGGCAAGACGAAGTTGCACAAGATTCCTTTACGGTACGCGACCTCGCAACCGGTGAGGAGTCGAAACATGGCCGTTCCGCATTGGCAGCATTTTTCCTTAACGCATAGCACCTCACATGAGACGCATTACCTTCGACATCGAAACCGTGGGCGATTTCCGCAGCAATGGAGATTTTTCAAACCTCGAGATAACCGTGGTTGGCACACACAACTCCGAGACTGGTGAGCTTAAAGGATTCTTCCAGGAAGACTTCCCTGCGATGTGGAAGCTCTTTGAGAGTGCCGATATACTCGTGGGCTACAATAGTGACCATTTCGACATTCCTATCCTCAACCGCTACTACGCGGGCGACCTCACGAAAATTAAAAGCGTTGACCTACTTAAAGAGGTGCGTGCGGTACTGGGCCGTAGGCTCAAACTACAATCTATCGCCGAAGCAACGCTTGGGCGCGGTAAGATAAGTGACGGTCTTGAAGCAATGGATTGGTGGGCACAGGGCAAAAAAGACAAAGTGATGGAGTATTGCCTTGAAGACGTGCGTATAACAAACGACATCTACGAGTACGCAAGGAAAAATGGCAGTCTCAAATACAAAGACTACGAAGGTAAGCGTGAAATAAAGCTCGACACTTCTACTTGGGAGACACTAGAGAATGGCGGAGCCGCACTCACACATACACTTCCTTTCTAGTTAGGCACCTGCAAAAAAGAAGAGCCGGGATATTTTCCCGGCTTTTGCGTCTTTTACACAGGTCATCCGGGCAAAAGCACGAATATCCAGTGCCGGCTAGTACTCTGGCTCATCTCGCCATTGTAGTATCCCCTTATCGTTGGAAGGTCGGAGAGGTTTGGGTAAACCGCATCAGTAAAGAAGTTGACTGCTTCTGTACTGGAGATAGGCAACACGCAATTGAGCCCAACGACCGACGC